>CACXBN010000164.1 GCA_902765885.1 uncultured Ruminococcus sp.
AGAGCCCACGCATAATTGTTCAGCCAATGCATATCACCCGGGTACTCCTGCACTGCCTGTTCGCAGACAAAGATTCGTTTTTCAATGTCTTCAGATTTGATGGTTTCATTATACTGCTCTTCCAGCTTGCTGAGACGCAGTTTGTCCTCGGATTCACTGTAACCGAAAAGTTCGTCTGTCGTCACACCGAATATTCGGGCCAACGGAACAACCTGTGAAATGTCAGGCATTCCTATATCATTTTCCCATTTACTGACCGCCTGAAAAGTCACTCCGACCATTTCCGCAAGCTTATCCTGAGTGAACCCGCGTTCTTTTCTCAAACGTCTTATAGTACGTCCTATTGTTTCTTTCATCGTATTATCTCCTCGTTTGTATTTGCGTCGCGCCGCATCATAATACTATCAGACGTTCTCACAATAAGGAAGCGATACAAAAATGAGTTTATTTCAACTCGTGGTTGAAACAGTTATAACACAAATGGATTACTAATTCAAGTTTATCGATGGTCAGCTGGTTCAACCAATGGAGCCGTGTGCTTTAAGAACCATAAATAGACCCTTGGAAATACCAAGACTTTGATATTCCAAGGGCCTTTCTGGCGTTTATAATTCTGTGTAAAGCTAATTTTTTAATTGGCTTATTCACGATGATAAAACTATGTCTATATGAAAATCTGTCACCCAACGCTAAATAATTAAATCGTTTGCTTACACTGTTTGTGCTTTATACAAAGTATTTTCGCAAATTACTGTTTTATGAACAGTGCACTCTTAGCCGTATATTACAGCTTCGCAGGGACTGTTTTGATTAATTATCAGAAAATGCCAACTATTCTTCCTTCATCATCAACGTCAATTCTTTCAGCTGAAGGTGATTTGGGAAGTCCGGGCATAGTTAATATATCTCCGGTGAGTACGACTATAAATCCTGCTCCGGCTGATATTTTAACGTTTTTGACAGTAACTTTGAACCCTTCAGGAGCTCCGAGCTTTGTAGGATCGTCCGAGAAACTGTACTGTGTCTTTGCGATGCATACCGGTATATTATTGAATCCGAGTTTTTCCAGCACGTCAATCTGCTTTCTGGCTTCCGGAAGAATAGTAATACCATCCCCGCCATAGATCTTTCTGACTACGGATTCTATTTTGCCTTCGATGGACTCATCAAGAGAATATGAGAAAGTGAAATCGCCCTTCTCTTCTTCACATAGTCTTACGACTTCCCTTGCAAGCTCTTCACCGCCAGCCCCGCCGTTTGCCCAAACCGTGGAGAGTCTGACATTGACACCGAGTTCTTTGCACTTTGATATGATAAAATCTATCTCTTTATCAGTATCAGTCGGGAATCTGTTAACAGCAACCACACATGGCAGCTTGTATACATTTTTGATGTTTGAGACATGTCTCAGAAGATTGGGAATTCCCTTTTCAAGAGCTTCGAGATTTTCTTCAGCCAGCTGTGTCTTGTTAAGTCCTCCGTGCATTTTCAGAGCTCTGACTGTCGCTACTATGACCACTGCATCGGGAACAAGGCCTGCAGTACGGCATTTTATGTCAAGGAATTTCTCAGCCCCGAGGTCTGCACCGAAACCTGCTTCTGTCACGGTATAATCACCGTTTTTCAGTGCAAGCTTTGTGGCGATAACCGAGTTGCATCCATGAGCAATGTTTGCGAAAGGTCCACCGTGAACAAAAGCGGGAGTGCCTTCAAGAGTCTGAACAAGGTTTGGAGAAAGAGCGTCTCTGAGAAGCGCCGTCATTGCGCCTGCGGCTTTAAGCTGGCCGCAGGTAACAGGATTACCGTCAAGGTCATATGCGACGATTATTCTGGAAAGGCGTGCCTTGAGGTCGGCAATTGAAGTAGCCAGGCAGAAAACGGCCATTATTTCAGATGCAACCGTAATGTCGAAACCGTCTTCACGCGGCATTCCGTTAGCCTTTCCTCCAAGTCCGTCAACAATGAATCTCAGCTGTCTGTCATTCATGTCAACGCATCTCTTCCAGGTAATCCTTCTCGTATCTATTCTGAGTGAATTGCCCTGGGTAATATGATTGTCAAGCATAGCCGCAAGGAGATTGTTTGCCGCGCCTATTGCATGGAAATCACCGGTAAAATGCAGATTAATGTCTTCCATCGGAACGACCTGGGCATAACCGCCTCCTGCAGCTCCTCCCTTGATTCCGAATACGGGTCCGAGTGACGGCTCTCTCAAAGCAACAGTCACTTTCTTTCCTATGCGTTTAAGTCCGTCTGCAAGTCCAATGGTGGTTGTAGTCTTTCCTTCTCCGGCCGGAGTGGGAGTGATGGCAGTCACCAGAAT
>CACXBN010000165.1 GCA_902765885.1 uncultured Ruminococcus sp.
CCCGTGATTCCCTGTATTATGTTTGTAAGAAGTATTATGAGATAGAACAGAAAATATTCCATTTGATTAATACTTAATCTCCCTGTTGGGACCAAGTACTCCGGGATGCGCCCCCTGCTTTATGAGCGGCTCTCTCTCCGGATGAGATATCACCCACTTGTTTTTCATGAGGAGAAGGTTTGCTTCATTATCTCCCGACACTGCGGCGATCTTTCTTGACTCTTTATCTTCCTCACTAAGAGGAGTATTCGTTCCCTGCGGCAGGATCACTATATTTTTGAAGCCCTCATCGCATGTTCTTATTGGGGAAAGATGCAATGTTGTCTGGAACATTTCGATCACTGTTCCCTTTTCCACATAGAATATTTCAGCTTTGTCGATATCATAGGTCAGCTCACCGGAGATATCCCACCTGTGGCCGAGTGCAAGCAAAAAGTCCGTAACGGCAATGTTGATTTCACTGCCTTTGTGATATTCAAATCCGTTTATTGTGGTATTTCTTCCGTTGCAGTATCCTATTTCTATCGGCATTCCGCCGTATATTGCACTGCAGACAGCTGCAGCTTCTTTTCCTTCTTCCAATTCCTTCACGGAAGGCACGTATATGTTTCCGCTTTCCGGAATAGATGTTTCCATCTCCATATACTCAATCATCCCGGAAAAATTCCACCCCTTGAGCACTCTCCCATAACTTGCAAAATGGTCACAGTGCACATCAAATACCGGAATTCCGTTCTTCTTTTCAAGTTCACTGAGCTTACTCACCGCGTACCACCTTTATCGTTGAGCAAAAGTCTTCTTTTCCCAGTCCCATCTCGAGTGCCTTGTCATAAACTCTGACCGCGTTTTCTTCTCCCGGCATCTTTACTCCGCTTTTTTTTGCAAGATTCAGACAAATGTGCACATCCTTGTGCTCATTTTCCACTGAAAAAGCAGTCGTATAGTCCTCTCTCGAAAGTGCGTCTTTCTTTGAGTCCAGATACCAGTTTCCGGCTCCGCCGTATGAAATAGCCGTCGCATATGTCAGAATATCAATTCCGTTCTTGGCTGCCAGCGTTGCCGTTTCGTTTACACCATTCTGGATCTGCGACACGAGAGCATTATGGCATATCTTCATCACAAGGCCTTTTCCGTTGTCGCCCATACGGATGATGTTTTCTCCCATATATGATAGGATCGGATGGATTTTTTCATATGCCTCTTCCGAACCGCCTACATAAATTCCGAGCTTTCCGGCGATAGCGGCAGGCTTGCTTTTCACAACTGGTGCATCAAGAAATTCCGCACCTGTTTTTTTGACATCTTCTGAAATCTCCACTGACACATCAGGGTCGATAGTACTCATGTCTATGCATGTTTTGCCTTCCGTGAGAACGGGCAGTATTTCATTATATACGGCACGCGAATGCTCAGACTTCGGTACCATCGAGATAAATACATCCGTGTTCTCTGCAACTTCTCTGGAACTTCCGCACGGAATCGCGCCTATTGCCGCAAGTTTGTCGACTTTTTCCTTCACAAAATCAAAAACATAAACTTTGTCATTGTGCTTTTTTATAATGTTTTCACACATTGACTCACCCATTATTCCGAGTCCGACAAATCCGATTTTCATCTGCTTCACCATTATTCCTTCGCGGTATTGTCCCATGCATCCTGGAAAACGCCCATTCCCTTTACCGTGAACGGGTGATTCATCGAATCTTTGTATACGGCAAGCCCTGCTGTTACGATATCAGCTCCGGCGACCGCACAGTCCACAATCTGTTTCGGGGTGCGGATAGCCGCGCATATGATCTCGGTTTTTCCGTAATATCCGTAATTTTTGTAAATGTCAACTATGTCCTTTATATACTTTCTGCAATCTTCACCGTTTTCCTCTTTCCAGGCAATAAAAGGAGACACGAACAGAGACCCGTTCTTTGCAGGCAATATAGCCTGTGCCGCGGAGAAGACGAGTGTAACATTGGTTCTGATGCCTTCTTTTTCAAGCTGTCTTGCAGCCGCTATACCAGCCTGTGTGCATGGAATCTTAATCACAAAATTGCCGCAAATCGAAGCAATCTCTCTTGCCGCCTTGACCATTTCTTCCGTAGTTTCTATATGCGGATTGATCTCTGCAGATACCGGGAATCTTTCTTTTCCTTCCAATCCTTCCTTTGCGATCCAGTCCGCTATATCGCCGACTGCCTTCAGAAAAGGCTTGCCGGAAAGCATTATATGTCTGGGGTTAGTGGTAACTCCGTCGATTCCAAATGTGCTGTATGCTTCTTTGATTTCATCAAGTTTAGCGCTGTCTAAAAAATATTTCATGTTGTCCTCCAAGGATTAATTATTTTTATTATTCAGCAGGATTGTTACCTGTTTATATTATCATTTGCAGTTCTATGAGATCCGCAAAATCGGGGCTTTCCTTCCTGATAAACACAGGCGGTTTCCCAATCGGTGCATCAATCTCAAACTCTCCTCCGCCGTATTCCTTCCCCGAAAAGAGATGAACCCATCTGTCATCAGGCAGGTATACTTTTCTGCCGGAGGCCCCTTGAGTTAAAACGGGTGCAACAAGAAGATCACGTCCGAGCAGATATTCGGTTTTTTCCGTAAATGCCTTTTCCTCATCATAATGATAAAACAAAGGTCTTATAACGGGAATCGCTCTTTCCGCATTTTCCTTTACCAGTTTTTTCAGATACGGCTTAAGTTCCGTGTGGATTCTGCTCATTCTTGAAAGCTGCCGTATAAGCTCTTCATCATCATCAAACTGAACATTGTTTGCTGGCTGGTTGCCTTCATGGCTTCTGAACAGCGGCGAGAAGGCATTCATTTCTTCCCATCTCATAAGGAGCTCTTTCGACCGTCTCATTTTCATTATGGTCGTATATCCGCCAACATCCGAATGTGTAACGCCAAAGCCGCACATTGCCAGTGACAGTGTAGCGGGGATGACCGAAGGAAGTCCGTCATCCACGGACCAGTCAACATGCTGGTCTCCGGTCCACATCATCATTGATGCGCTTACAGTGCCCGTATGCCCTGCTCTCGTAAAGAAGAACACTTCGTCTCCGACGCCGCATTCCTCCACTGCCTCTCTGTTCAGCTTAGCCCATATAGCAGGCCACCTGTTGTGAACATATTCGGGATCCTCTCCGGAATGCAGAACACAGTCCATCGGCAGATATTCTCCGAAGTCAGCCATCCATCCGCCCATGCCGAGCCCTATCATGTTTTTCTTTATTATTTCCTTATACCACTCATAGGCTTCCGGGTTGGTAAAATCTATCATTGCAGCCGGAAAAGTCGTTATTGTTACGAGGTAATCTTTTCCTTTTTTATCTTTCACACAATATCCGTGTTCCGATGCATATTTGTAAAGATCCTTTTCTATGGCCATAAACGGGTTGATATACCCGAGGAAACGTATTCCTTTTTCCTTCCATTCCCGGATTTTTACATCAAGATCCTTATAGAGTTCTCTGTCCCACTCCCAGTTCCACATCACCTGATATCCGAAACCGGTCTTTCTGCAGCCGCACCAGTCCTGAGACCATATGCCGCACACTTTTGTGCCCATGGCTGTGACCCTGCTGATTTTCTCATCTATTATTTCGGTTCCCTGCTGCACTGCAAGGATAGCTCCGTCATATATCCAGTCCGGAAGTTCTCCCTGCCTTCCTATCAGGCACGACAGCTTATATGACAGGTCTTCAAAGCTGTCAGCTTTTCTGAAATAAAAAACTGGAAGTTCCTGTGTGTATATCATTGTTCTTTTCTTGCCGAACCTGAACTGCGAGTATCCGTTTATATCCGCGTGAACAAAATATTTTTTGCTGGAGACAAAAGTAGGCTGGGCGTAATAAGTTTCATACTTTTTAAAAGCTGACTTTCTGTTGGGCCTCTTTCCCGTGACTGCCTCCCTTATCATCTTTCCGGCTATTCTTTTTGCATTCTGATGTTCGGCAACGAACACTCTGACTTTCTTTCCCTTGAGATCGAATTCCGAATACGTTTCGCCGCCCCCGTAGATATGCTCTTCCGGATCGGCCGGAAAAGAGAGCCAAAACCGGTTGTGCCTGTTTTTCTCCTCACTCAGAAGTTCTGCTTTGATCAGCCCGTCGGAATCAGTGGTAACATTCAGGGTATATGGGATTTTGGAGATCGGAGTTTCGTAATGCACTTCAAACCCGTTGGTTTTTTCCACAACAGATTTCCTTCTGAGTCTGGTCATGCTTTTTATAGTCTGTCTGTAGTTAAAACTGCCCCTGCTCATTTTGAACCTGTTGTCTCCGGTTCCTACCATGATTTCAGTCTGTCTGAGATTGTCGATCATAAAAGAGCCCTCGTGAGAATCAATTAATTAAAGCCTTTAATTAATTATATTATATCACTTTTTTCACTAAACACAATAGTATAATCCATTTTTGACTGTTTTTTTGTAAGATTTGTTCAAAAAACAGAAAGCCCTTTGATGAGACCTTGATTCGGTCTCATCAAAAGGCTTTCCTTCGTTTACAGATAAAAGTCACATCTGGTTTGCGATTTCCCGGGCAACAAAAACGCCACTGGCAGAGGCATGTGACAGCGAATGTGTTATTCCACTTCCGTCTCCTATAATATACAACCCTTTGCAGTGTGTTTCGAGATGCTCGTCAACATCCGTTTCCATGTTATAAAATTTCACTTCCACACCGTAAAGAAGAGTATCGTCGTTTGCTGTCCCCGGAGCTATTTTATCAAGAGCATGTATCATCTCGATTATCCCGTCAAGAATTCTCTTCGGAAGGACAAGGCTGAGATCTCCCGGCGTTGCATTCAAAGTAGGAATAGTAAAGCTCTTATCAAGACGCTTCTGTGTACTTCGCTGGCCTCGTATAAGGTCTCCAAAGCGCTGTATCATTACACCGCCGCCAAGCATGTTCGACAGTCTCGCTATGCTTTCGCCATATCCGTTTGAATCATTGAACGGTTCAGAAAAATGCTTTGAAACAAGAAGAGCAAAATTGGTGTTTTGAGTGTGCTTCGCAGGATCTTCATAACTGTGCCCGTTAACGGTAACAATTCCGTTCGTGTTTTCATTAACTACTATTCCCTTGGGATTCATGCAGAATGTACGTACAAGATCTCCGTATTTCTGGGTACGGTAAACTATTTTGCTTTCATACAGTTCATCGGTAAGATGAGAAAACACCTCGCTGGGCAGCTCGACTCTCACGCCTATATCAACACGGTTCGAATGTGTCTCAATTCCGATTTCCCTGCATATTTTTTCCATCCATTTGCTTCCGCTTCGACCAACGGATATAATACATTTTTTGCATGTATATTTCCCGTCATGCGTTTCGATGGAAAATCCGCCGTTTTCCGATTTTACGGTCTCTACGGGAGAATTAAAATGGAATTCCACTTTATCTTTAAGGTGGTCGTAGAGATTTCCAAGCACTTTGTAATTGATATCAGTGCCAAGATGCCTTACGGACGCATCAAGCAAGTGAAGATCGTTCTGTATGCAAAGTTTTTTAAACTTGCTTCCTGAGGTGGAATACAGCTTAGTCCCTTCTCCGCCATAATGCAGGTTTATTTCGTCCACATAGTGCATCAGTTCCAGAGCTTTGTTTCTACCTATATACTGATGTAGTGTGCCGCCGAAATCATTTGTAATATTGTATTTGCCGTCGGAAAAGGCGCCTGCTCCTCCGAATCCGCTCATAATTGAGCATGTCTTGCAGTGTATGCAGCTTTTTATCTTCTCGCCGTCTATCGGGCAGCGGCGCTTCTCAAGAGGATTGCCTGTCTCAAATACGGCTATACGCAGTGACGGAGCCAGTTTCGTAAGTTCATACGCAGAGAATATACCACCGGGACCCGCACCGATAATTACAACATCATAATTCACAAAATCACCTCTTGTGTAGTTTTTGACTGTACTATTATAACCATAATCAGAATTATTGTCAAACATTATCACATGATTTCATTGGTTTCTCTCTTTTGTTTAGATTATTTTGTGTCGTCATGTATTTGATCAAATATCCCGGTGCTAATCTGAACATATCACAATATTTGTCAAATTTACACTACATAAGCAGTGAAATATGTAGTATTTTTTTCTATATGAAAATAATACCCTAGGACAGTTGCACTTGTTAATCCTTCGCTTTTGTGATATCATATACACGAATAATTATTCTTTTATGTTGTAACTTCGGAGGATATGATGAATAAATATACCGAAATTGCCTCAAGGCTGAGAGAGCTCAGGGAAGCGAGCGATTATTCTGTTGAAGAACTTGCAGAGTATCTCGGAATCGATCCGCAAACTTACTCACTGTACGAGAAAGACGGTAAGGACATTCCAATCAGTATCATATATGAGATTTCGAACAAATTTAAGGTTGACTTCAATGAAATCGTTACCGGTACACCCGCAAGACTCAACACTTATCATATCATCAGACGCGGACAAGGCAGACCTGTAAACCGTAACCCCGAATATCACTTTGAAGATCTTGCTTATAAATATACTAACAAAATCATGCAGCCTCTGCTCGTAACATTGGAACCGGAAGAGAAGAAGGCACAATTGATAACTCATTCCGGTCAGGAATTCAATATAGTCCTTGAAGGTACCGTTGTTATCACATTGGGAGACAAAGAATTTGTCCTTGAAGAAGGAGATTCAATATATTTCAATCCCACGATTCCCCATGGACAACACTGCGGCGGAAAGACAAAAGCCAGATTTCTGACTGTTATTGCAGAGTAATCCCGTATTTTCTTGAAATGAGGCATCACATTTGAATTACTTACTTAATAAATATCTCCCTCGTATAGATTTTGACAGCTACGAGGATTTCAAAGAGAATTTTAAAATCAATGTCCCTGATGACTTCAATTTCGGTTTTGATGTCGTTGACGCATGGGCAGAATCAGAGCCGGACAAAAAGGCTCTCCTGTGGGTAAATGAATCCGGTGAGGAACATTGCTTTACATTCAGCGACATTAAGAAACTGTCAAACAAAGCAGCTAATCTGTTTCTTTCATTGGGGCTGAGAAAAGGCGACGTCGTTATGATGATTCTCAGACGCCGCTGGGAATATTGGATCTGCGCTACGGCTCTTCACAAACTGGGCATCATCCTGATTCCGGCAACTTTGCAGCTTACGATAAAAGATATCGTATACCGCGGAAATGCGGCAGGAGTCAAAGCAATGATCTGTGTTGACGATGATTTCGTTATATCTCAGGTCGAGGGAGCCGCATCTTCGATAGATTCCCTGAAATACAGGCTTCTTGTCGGCAGCAAAAGAGACGGATGGCTCGATTTCCATTCCGAAATCGAAAAAATGTCGGAAACTCTCGATCGTCCCTCAGGGCCAGATCGGACAAAATGGAATGATATAATGCTCGTGTATTTCACAAGCGGGACCACCGGAATGCCGAAACTGGTACAGCACAATTTTGCATACCCGCTCGGACATATAGTAACAGCAAAGTACTGGCAGCACGTCGAAGAAAACCGGCTCCATATGAGCGTTTCGGATTCTGGCTGGGCAAAATTCGGCTGGGGAAAGATTTATGGGCAGTGGATTTGCGGAGCAACGATATTCTGCTATGATATGACAGGAAAGTTTAATCCCAAAAATCTTCTTTCCAAAGTATCAAAATACAAAGTAACAACCTTCTGCGCTCCCCCTACTATGTACCGTTTTATGCTGCAGGAGAATCTTTCCGAATTTGACCTCTCATCACTTCATCATTGCGCAACAGCCGGAGAACCACTCAATCCCGAGGTAGTCAAGCAATGGAAAGAAAAGACCGGGCATCAGATATATGAGGGTTTCGGGCAGTCCGAGGGGCCAGTACTGATGGCAAATTTCGGAAGCGAATGGTTTGAACCGATCCCTGGTTCTACAGGAAAGCCGAATCCTCTGTTTAACATACAACTGATGGACAACGACGGATATGAATGCGAAGATGGTGAAGAAGGTTCACTCACCATCATAGATGTCAAAAACAATCCGCCCATAGGACTCTTCACCGGATATTACAAGAATCCCGAAATGACACAAGAGCAATTCGGGGGCATAGGATACAATACCGGAGATGTATTATGGAGGGACAGCAACGGGTACTATTACTTCATTGGAAGAAATGACGACGTAATAAAGTGTTCCGGATACCGTATAGGACCTTTTGAGGTCGAATCGGCCCTCATCGCTCACCCTGCTGTAGTGGAATGCGCTATAACCGGTGTCCCGGATCCGATAAGAGGTCAGATAGTAAAAGCAACTGTCGTACTGGCAAGAGGATATTCGAAATCCGATGAGCTGACAAAAGAACTTCAGAATCATGTCAAGAAACTGACAGCCCCGTATAAATATCCCCGCGTAATAGAATATGTCGACGAACTGCCAAAAACCGTAGGAGGAAAGATCAAACGTGCCGAAATAAGGAAGGCAGATGAAACAAAATAGAGATTCTGTATGTATTATACAAACGAAAAATGTATAATTATCAGAATTTCTTGCATATTTTATGATTGACACGCTTTTCGAAGAGTGGTATAATCCACTCAAACCGGTGAGGGAGAGTAGTAATATTTCATTCTCTTATTGCAGAGAGCTGTTGAGGGTGGGAATACAGCATAAGGAAGAGATGTGAATGGACTCCTGAGGGCAATCAGAAAAGATTTATATCTGAGTATGTGCGACGGGAAAGACTACCCGTACAAGAAGTCAGCGTATCGCAGGTACGCACAGAGTGAACGCCTTTAAGCGTTAAGCAGGGTGGCACCGCAGGATGATATTATTTATCCTGTCCCAGCATTTATGCAGGGACAGGATTTTTTGTTTTCATCAGCTGTCTTTGCAAATATGCACTATCTGAAAGGAGACAGAAAGATTCAGCTGTACAGAAATTTTCAAGGCAAATTCCTCTTCATTTTATTTAAAATTAATTGACAACAAGGAGAATTAAAAAAATGAAAAAAATGGCATTGATCTTAGTAGCAGCAATTTTGGTTCTTTCCCTCGTGGCATGCAATCAGCCAGCAGACACAGGCACAAAGACATATTCCATAGGTATATGCAATTTCGTTGATGATGCATCTCTCAACCAGATAATCGAAAATATTGAATCCCAGCTTAAAGCCATAGAAACCAGCAGAAACGTACAATTTAATGTTAAAGTTGATAACTGCAATATGGATTCAGCCGTTCTTAATCAGATAATCACAGATTTCAAAGTCAGCGGTGTGGATCTTATGGTCGGTATTGCCACACCAGTCGCAATGGCCATGCAGGCACAGGTAGAAGACACTCCCATCGTATTTGCGGCAGTTTCCGACCCAGTATCCGCAAAGCTTGTAGACTCACTTGAAGCCCCGGGCCATAATATCACCGGAACCTCAGACTATCTGGACACTAATGCGGTAATGAACCTTATATTCGCACTTGATCCTGATGCTTCAAACATCGGACTGCTTTACAACCTCGGTGAAGAAAGCTCATCTACTCCGATTGCAGCTGCAAAAGAATACCTGAGTGCAAAAGGCGTTGCATTCACCGAACGTACCGGATCAACGGTAGATGAAGTAATGCTTGCAGCCCAGGCCCTCATTTCCGACGGCGTTGACGCGATATTCACACCAACCGACAATACAATAATGAAATCAGAACTTGCAATATATGAAGCACTTGCTGAAGCAGGTATCCCGCACTACACAGGCGCTGACAGCTTCGCTCTCAACGGTGCCTTCCTCGGATACGGCGTTGACTATGCAAACCTCGGTGTTGAAACAGCAAAAATGATTGAAAAAATACTTGTTGACGGTGCTTCACCCTCAACTCTTCCTGTTATGACATTTGACAACGGAACCGCTACGGTAAATACCGAAACATGCACTGCACTGGGTCTGAACTATGATGAAGTTGAAAAGACTTTCGCTCCGTTCTGCACAAAAGTGCAGCCTATTACAACAGCTGAAAACTTCGGCGACCTTCAGTAACCGATTATTTAACATCATATTTATTCCAGGGTGATATATGCAATTCTTTGACCAAATAGGTGGTTTATTGCAAACAGCGGTCGAGCTGGGCCTTATCAGCTCGATCACTGTTTTGGCTTTATTCCTCAGTTATTCAATGCTTAATATCTGTGACCTGTCCACAGACGGCTGTTTCACTTTCGGAGCCGCCGTGGGAGCCGTGGTCGCCATTTCCGGGCATCCATACCTTTCGATTCTAGCAGCCATGGGAGCAGGGGCACTTTCGGGACTCGTTACGGCGATCCTCCAGACAAAAATGGGAATCAACAGTCTTTTGTCCGGGATAATCGTGAACACGGGACTTTTTTCCATTATTATGGTTGTAATGGGAGAACGGCCTCTTCTTAACATGAATTTCACGGATACTGTGTTCACCAAGATGAAGGAACTTCTGAAAGATACTTTCCTCGGTCAGTATCACAAGATTATCGTTGCGCTGATAGCGGTAATTCTTGTCGTTGTGTTCCTATCCGTTTTTCTCAGGACAAAACTCGGTCTCGCCATAAGAGCTACCGGAAACAACCCGGATATGGTAAAATCGAGCTCGATCAATCCGGCTTTTACCACTATCGTCGGTCTTTGTATATCCGGAAGCTTCACGGCTCTTTCGGGCTGTCTGCTTGCTCAATACCAGAAATCTGTGAGTTCCGATCTTGGTTCAGGACGAGTGACCATCGCTCTTGCATCACTCCTTATAGGAGGAATCTTCCTGATGAAGCAGAGCCGGATCACAGGCAGAGCTATTTTCAGCGTTGTGGGTGCGCTTATTTTCCAGATGGTATATACTGTTGCCCTCAGGTTTAATATGCCTGCATATATGCTCAAACTTGTAAGTGCCGTAATAGTCATAATCGCTATTTCAGCTCCGTATTTAAAGAAAAAATTCCCGGAATTCAAACGCAGTTTCCTGCATGGCAGATATCTTTCCAAACTCCGGACAGAAAACGATACGGGGGACAAAAAAGATGCTTAAGATCACAAAAATCACAAAGGTCTTCAATAAAGGTACAGTGGATGCAAAACTTGCCCTTGACAATGTTTCCGTGGACATAAAAAAAGGCGATTTTGTTTCAATAATCGGTGCCAACGGTGCCGGAAAAAGTACGCTGTTCAATGCAATTGCAGGTTCATTCTATACAGATTCGGGAACAATTGAACTTGACGGTCGCGACATTACCCTAGCCCCTGAACACAAACGGGCAAAACAGATCGGAAGGCTGTTCCAGGATCCTCTCAAGGGCACTGCTCCCGGAATGACTATCGAAGAAAATCTCGCGCTTGCCGCCGGAAAAGGCGGATGGCTGTCATTGCTTTCAAAAAAAGATCATGCGGAATTCAGGGAAAAACTTTCGCTGCTTGAGATGGGACTTGAAGACAGAATGCAGCACCCTGTGGGACTCCTTTCAGGTGGTCAAAGGCAAGCTCTTACACTTATGATGGCAACATACAATACTCCTAAACTTCTATTGCTTGATGAACATACCGCGGCTCTCGATCCCGCAACAGCTGAAAAAGTTTTGAGGATAACGAACAGCATTATCGAGGAAAACGGGATCACTTGCCTGATGGTCACGCATAATATGTCCACAGCACTTGAACTTGGAAACAGAACACTGATGATGGATAACGGAAAAATAATATATGATGTTGAGGGAGAAAAAAGGTCAAAGCTTACAATAAGTGACCTCATGAAGTTATTCAAGGAAGCATCCGGAAAAGTCCTTGACAATGACAGAATGCTTCTTTCATAAGTTAACAGAAAACAAACCAGCGGCTCAGATATTTATATATCCGAGTCGCTGGTTTTGTTATATTACGATTTTCATTAATCTGCTGTGAGTCCTGAACGCTCGATACCCTGAATTATGTATCTCTGTCCAAACAGATAGAGGATAATCAGCGGGGTAATTATCAACATACCGCAGGCATTCTTGATTGCCGCCGTATAGAGAGCAGATCCTGCATAGTTGGTATCGAGAGATTTCGGAACTTTGACTATATCCGGAAGAAGTGTCGGACCGCTTATGGAATAGAACATATCCGTGTAGAAATTGTCCGTCCATTGCCAGCAGAATGCAAACATAAACACTGTTATAAGCATCGTTCCGGACAGTGGCAGGATAATTCTGAAGAACGTCTTGAAAATACCGGAACCGTCAAGATATGCCGATTCTTCAAGCTCATCCGGAATGCCTCTGAAGAACTGTCGCAGCATGAATATGAACAATCCGTTCTTATATGCAAGACCAGTAAGCGACAGTATGTACAGCGGCCAGTTAGTGTTGAGCATGTTTATGGAGTTCCCACTAATCGCCTGTATGATTCCAAAGAAATCAAAGAATTTGAACTTTGTCGCAATGGAAAGAGAAAGAGTTGCGTGAGGGACTACCATCGTAAATATTACACACAGGAATAAAATCTTATTTCCCTTGAACTTAAATTTTGCAAACCCATATGCGATGAAAGTACATATAAATGTCTGTATCACCGCACACACAAACGACAACAGGAACGTGTTTCCGAGAGCAACAAAATAGTTATTGTCACGGATAATAGCCTGATACGTGCTGAGTGTCGGATGTTTGGGTATAAGTCTTACCGTTACATCCACAAGATCTTCTTTCGACATGAATGACGAGGAAATTTTTGAGAAGAACGGGAAAAGGATTATGTATGATATACCCAGAAGGAGCAGGAACCTGAACAGATACCATACTACTTTTTTCAGGGTATACATGTTGAGAACTTTTGACTTGATTCGTTCCCAGAGAGGAGTTCTTTCAAAATCTACTTTGATTTTGTTTTTTGTTTCTTTTCTGATTTTTACTTCAGCGTTATTCATTTATGCTCCTCCTCTCAGTCCTTCCTCTGATAGAACACAACCGCGCTGAGAATACCCGCGACAATCGCTATTATCAGAATAACAATCAAGAAGTACATCCAGTACATGGCTGATGCAAGAACGTCTCCTCCGGATCTCTCGGTAACATTGGATATATATGACATTACAGAGTTGTTGCTTGATGTGAACGAGTCTATTATCGTATATATCGTATTTACGAGGATCATCGGGCTTACCATAGGAAGTGTTATTTTCCAGAATGTTTCCCATCCTGATGCACCGTCTATGGAACAAGATTCATAGATTGCAGGAGAAATCGACTGCAAACCTGACAGGAATATAAGCATCTGAACACCACAGCGGTTAACTATGTTGAAAATGTTGTTAACAAGTCCAACAACATATTCGACGATTTCCGTTCCGACCGCCATACCCGAGAACAAGTCTCTTATATCCAGTGCAGATACGATCTCTGCAGCCGTCGAGGCCTGACCGGTACCGTTGTCTATACCTGTCGAGCTGTCCATGTATGACGAGAGGATGTTGCTTGAGTCTATGGATGCTATAAGTCCTGTTGTCAGTATGACCGGAATGAAGAATATAGCTCTGAATGCTGCTCTTCCGGCAATCTTCTGATTCAGAATAATTGCCACAAACAGAGAGAATATGACTATTGAGGGAATATCAAGCACCAGCTGCCTGATTCCCGCGAGAAGCGTCGTAACAAACGAAGCATCGACGAAAAGCGCATCGCTGTAGTTCTTGAATCCGACAAAATTCAGCTGATATCCTCCTCCGATCACAAGTCTCATTTCATTGAAACTGAACCTGATGGAATCGAAGATGATCGGCACATATATAAGGACAAATCCCAGAACGAACGGAAGGACGAACAGCCAACCTGCTCTGGCTTTTTTTACATCCAGAGACGCGCCGCGTTTTCTCCTTTTGGCAGGAGCGTCAATAACTATTTTTTGTTTCTTGGTACGCTTGTTGCCAGCATCAATATCAAGATTCATTGTTGACTCTCCTTTCTCAGTCTATTCTTTCGAAAGCGAGTGCGGGAATCGTGTAATTCTCACCATCATATTTTACTACAACATCAAATGAGTTATAGTTGAGGATGAAGCTGACTCCGCCTTCATATTCGACTCTTACTATACTGCCTCTCTGAGTTTCAAATTCGGGATTGATCTCTTCTCCCCCTACGGTTGCAACTGTCGAAAGGTCCGGCTCTTGTTCCATGAGCGCTTTGATCTTCTGTTCGGTCTCCTCAGTCGAGAACATTGAACGATCCCACTCCTGCCCTGCCTGTTCAGCTGCCTGGCGGGCTTTTCTTCTTGCGGTGATCATGTCTTCTCTGAGCTTTGTGATCTGGTTTTCGATATTTTTGTAGAATACCGCTTCTGCTTTTTCTTTGTCTGCCTGAATTTCATTTTCATCGGGAATTCTTTCTCCGGTCAGGAATTCATGATCAATGATGTATGATTCCTGGAGATCCTTTGTGGCATCATTCAGTATGTTGTAATACTTTACGACGTCATTTTTCCAGATGTTGTAGTCTACTGAATAGTATCTGCTCAGACCCCAGCTTTCTTTCAGAAGGCTTGTGTTCTGGTATGACAGAACAAAGTACATCGTTGCACCGTTCTCAATGGCGTTCAGAATCGCTTCGTTTATATCGCCTTCCTTGTTTATTGCATTGCCTGCAAAAACCTTGGATGCATGATATACATAACCCGAGAAGGGAACAGCGTCGCTGGCTTTTGTATATTTTGAAGATGAAAGCGATGCATTCAGGATTACGTCGGCGTACTTGACTGCGTAAGCATTGCCTCCGTCTACCATTACGTTTTCAACGTCATTGCTTATTGATTCAAGAAGATCAGCTGTAAATCTCTTGCTGTCTTCTCTGTGGTAAGGATCATCTTCGTTGAAGTCCGAACTCAAGTCAGTTCCGAGTGTGGATACGGATATGTATTTGTTACCGTATTCCGCGTATCTCGGCCCGAATCCGTCATACAGATACTTGTATGCGGACGGGGATACCGCAACTCCGAATGATCTTGATGTTGATATAACATCATATGACTGGAATGCTGCATTGTATTCGCGGTATATCGTATATCTGTTGTCAATGGTTCTTATAGCGTGATCCTTAAGATTTACGCCTGAGAACATTGCCATTCCGTGAATATATGCAAAATCAAAGTCCGGATAGACTCCGAAATCGTTCTCTTGCGAGAATTTGACAAGATCCTTAAATCCGTCATTTCCTCCCAGAACATCTTCCCATTTTAGTTTGTAAGGCATCGTCGGGTTATTAAGACCGCCGTTATAATATCCGGTAAGCTTGAAGTTGAGGTTTCTGATTCCCAGATCATGAAGTTCTGTATACATCGACTTGATATCATCGAAGGATGTCAGAGCAACATCTTTGTCTACCGGGAATGACAATACTCTTTCAGTCGTATTTGTCTTTCCGAGAGTCTCGATAAACATCGGAATATCTTCCTTTGTATTGTCAAGTTTCTCGAGTGTTCCGTTGGCAGTAAGATAATCTCTGTATGCCTCTGCCATTCCGA
>CACXBN010000166.1 GCA_902765885.1 uncultured Ruminococcus sp.
TACATCCATGAGGGTAACTTTCGCGGGATCTATTTCGACGATTTCTGATTTGTCGCGGGCAATAACCTTCTTGCCTACGAAGCACATGTTCTCGTCGAGCTTTTCGTTTGCCTGAGCAATTATATTGTTGTCTTCAATATCGGCTGTTATATATTCGATTTCATTCGTCACTCTGTGGCGTACTGTTCCGTCCGGCATCGTTTCATGCACAACTTTGCGGTACGGAGCTTCAATGAAACCATATTTCGAAATCTTGGCATATGTTGCAAGATAGGAAATAAGACCGATGTTAGGACCTTCAGGTGTCTCTATAGGACACATGCGTCCGTAGTGAGTATAGTGAACGTCACGGACTTCGAAGGATGCACGGTCTCTTGAAAGACCGCCGGGACCGAGAGCTGACAGACGTCTCTTGTGTGTAAGTTCCGCAAGAGGGTTGTTCTGGTCCATGAACTGTGAAAGCGGGGAGCTTCCGAAAAATTCACGGATGGCAGTAACCACGGGTCTTATGTTTATAAGTGTCTGTGGAGAAAGCGACTCGCTGTCCTGAATGTTCATTCTTTCTTTTACTATCTTGTCCATTCTGGCAAGACCGATTCTGAACTGGTTCTGGAGAAGTTCACCGACGCTGCGGAGTCTTCTGTTGCCGAGATGGTCTATGTCATCTGTGTTTCCTATGCCGTGAGACAGGGCAAGGAGATAGTTGATGGAAGAAAGGATGTCTTCGCGTGTTATGTGCTTCGGACAGAGTTCTGCTATTCTTTCCTTTGCTTTCTGACGAATAACAGCTTCATCTCCGCCTGCTTCCTCAATGATCTCATTCAGTATGTCAAGTCTGCATTTTTCATTGACGCCGGAGTCCACGAGGTCGTATCCGAGAATGTATTTGGGGTCAACCGCGCCGTTCGAGAAGACCTTGACTTCCTTGCCGTCTTCGAGGCGCAGATATACTTCGCATATTCCCGCATTTTCGATTTCCATGGCGTCTTCCTTTGTAAGGAAATGGCCCTCGTCAAACAGGAATTCGCCTGTGTTCGGATTTATTACAGGGCGCGCGAGAGTATAGTCATGTATTCTCTGGCCGAGCGCAAGCTTTTTGTTGTACTTGTGACGTCCGACAGGATACAGGTCATAACGCTTCGGGTCAAAGAACAGACCGTTCATGAGTATCTCGGCTGATTCGACTATGGCAGGTTCACCCGGACGCAGCTTTGTGTAGATCTCCTTCAGAGCTTCATCGCGGATCCTTGTCTTGTTCTCGAGAGCTCTCTGTTCACAGGGCTCTTTTTCAAGTGTCACGGTCAGCTTTTTCTCGTCGCCGAAAACTTCTTCGATCTCTTCTCTTGTCTCGATTCCGAGAGCACGGATGAGAATGGTGACGGGGATCTTTCTGTTCTTGTCTATTCTTACATAGAAAACATCATTGGCATCTGTTTCATATTCAAGCCATGCGCCTCTGTAGGGGATTACGGTGGATGTGAAAAGTTTCTTGCCTGACTTGTCTATGGAACTGTCGTAATATATGCCGGGAGAACGGACTATCTGGGAGACAATGACTCTCTCAGCACCGTTGATGACGAATGTGCCTTTTTCAGTCATCAGGGGGAAATCGCCCATGAAGACAGATGACTGCTTGATCTCTCCGGTGATCTTGTTTGTGAGGCGAACATCTACCTTGAGAGGAGCTGCATAGTTCACATCGCGTTCCTTGCATTCCTCTACGGGATACTTCGGACTTGAATCAAGAGAATATCCCACAAAGTCAATAATGAGATTGCCCGAATAGTCTGTGATTGGAGATACGTCCTCGAGGACTTCCATCAGACCTTTTTCCAAAAACCATTTGAATGATTCTTTCTGGACTTCAATGAGACTCGGCATTTCGAGCGGTTCACTGATTCTGGAAAAGCTCATTCTGATGTTTTTTCCGACTTTTTGCGGTTTAACCATTTAAGCTTATCACTCCGTTCTGAAATCTATTGCCCGTATACGGGAAAAGAGTTGCTTTTGTTGCAATTTATCACCGGCATTGTCCGGCTTCAGCCAGCCTTTCGAAGGGACATATATATAAAATATAAGGAAGTCTTCCGCAAAAACGCACCGTTTCAGGTGCCGTTTTCACGGAGTGTCCTGCGAAAAGGCGAAGTTGCATCAGTCTACAATTTTATCACCGAAGGAAAGAGGTGTCAAGAAAAAATATTGATTGTCAAGCAAAAAATTGAAACATTTACAATTTTAATAAAAAGTTTACAATAAATTTAAATGTAAACAAACTGTAAACTTTGAGTGCAGAGATATTCCGGAAGGCATGCCGGAGGAATGCGTCAGGTGATTATTCGATATACAGCCCGCATTTCTCATCAGGGATCATTTTCCGGAAATATTGGTCGGAAGAGTGCGGAACTTAAGGGCTAGGGAGGACTCCGACAAAATTGTTAATAAATTGTAAACTCGAGCAAAAATCCGGCTTCAATGGAAAAATATATTTCGTAATCTATTGCAAATCTTCAAACGGTATAGTAAAATAACAAAGCGCGCTGATTCGGGCACTGTTTTTGTGCCGTAAAGTGTGTTAATCAGGCGGTCCTCTGCGAAGCTCCGTACGAACGTCTTTATATATTTTAAAGGAGTCGAATTAATGAATAAACTCGACATTTTTGCAAAAGAGCAGCTCAAGGAAGAGCTTCCTTCCTTCAATATCGGTGATACCGTAAGAGTTCACAACCGTATTAAAGAAGGATCAAGAGAAAGAATCCAGATGTTCGAAGGTACAGTAATCGGACGCCGTGGTTCAGGCATTTCTGAAACATTCACAGTACGCCGTATAGCTTACGGTGTAGGCGTTGAGAAGACATTCCCGATCCACTCCCCGAACGTAGTAAAGGTTGATGTTACAAGACGAGGCAGAGTTCGTCGTGCTAAACTTTACTATCTCAGAGGCAGAGTTGGTAAGGCTTCCAAAGTTAAGGAACTTATCTGAGTATTCTGAAAAAAAGAAAATAATTACGGCTGTCGGAAGGGTACCGTTCTTTCTGACAGCCGTAATTTATTTTTGTGCAAAAACAGGGACAGAAGCTTTTAAGCCCTGTCCCTTCGAAAAAATTTAATGTTTCAATTGAATTATTCTTCTACAACCACGTCTGCATCAGGTGCATTTTTGCCTATGCTCTGAATTCCGTTCAGGCAGCTTGGTTTGCTCTTATAGCCTTCACCGGTTGTGATGATCTGGCCGTTTCTTGCCTTGAGTCTGAATCTGAATTCTCCTGCTTTGTCAACATAAACCTCGAATTTCGGGTTCTTAACGGGGGTGAATCCCTCAACTGTCTGGTCTTCAACAGGTGAGCAGCCGTTTCTCTTTACGCTTTTAACGCCGTTCTGGCAAGCTGCGAGAGTTGTGTAAACTTCAGATGTAGCGATTGTTTCACCGTTTCCTGCTTTAAGATCGAACTTGAATCCGCCGGATTTTGTCTTTTTGATAACAAATTTTCCCATAATTGCCTCCAAAAGAAATATAATTAAGATTAACTCTTTACCTGTTTAAAATTATATCATACGAAAAAGTCACTGTCAACAAATATTTGATTGCTCTGATGTGTAAAAAACAGCAATTTTGACATATTTACGGCGTCATCCGAGGTATCCTGACGGTCTGGATGTTCTTCCGCTGCCGAGCTTGCGCAGCTTCTTCTCTCTTTTACGCGCTACGACAAAGATATATATGATTCCGATAATTACGGCGGCTACCACCGTACCTATGAACAGCCTGCTCTGCGTGAATTCCTTGATTCCGGCAAGGGCACTGAGAAATTCGCTTTTCGCGATGCTCGACGTGGTTATAAGAGGGCAGGAACCGAGAATCTCGTCTCCGTAAAGAACCGTGATCGTTCCTGCGACATCTCCTGCCTCAATGGGAGCATCAAGAGAGTCCGCATATGTGTTGTAGCTGTATCTTATGTCTTTGGAAAGGTCTATTGTTTTCGGAAGGTAGGCCGTGATATCTGTCTGTGGCACAAGAGTAATGTAGTCGAGCGTGGATGAAAGATTCACGGGCAGTTCGCATATCACCTGAGATGACGACAGTACTTTTGCATATTCATAGCTGTCAAATGCCCAGTCCAGCAACCTTATTGCATTAATGTAGTTGTAATAAGTTGTTCCTTCTGCTTCTGCTCCGAGCACGATGGCGATATAAGTAAGCTTGCTGGCATCATCTCTTGCTGCAGCACATATCGCATATCCGCCCTGAGTGGTAGCGCCGGCATTCATGCCAATGGCTCCGGGATAATAATAATCCACATTGTAAAATTTGGAAATAAGGCAGTTTCTGTTGTATATGCTTCTGTAGTCGCTGACATTGGTTGCATCCATAACGTATTTGGATGTGGACGTGATCTCCATGAATTCGGGAATCGAATACGCATACTTGGCAATGGTCGCGGTATCCTGGACCGTCGTTACCATCAGATCATCGTGAAGTCCGGTGGGATTAGTGTAATTTGTGTCGTATGCACCTATCCAGGATGCTTTTTCGTTCATCATCCTTACAAAGCCGGCAGTGCTGTCGGCAACTGAATTTGCCAGTATTATCGCCGCGTCATTTGCAGAGTTGACAAGCATGCAGTACAGCATCTGGCGCACGGTGACTATCTCTCCGGGATAAAATCCTATTTTGTTTCCGGCCGATTCGTTCAGCATATCCTGAGTGACAGTTATTTGTGTGTCGAGATTATCGCCATAGTAATCAAAGACCACTATTGCCGTCATTATTTTTACGGTGGAGGCAGGAAAAACCGACTTTGTCAGATTGTACTCGTAGAGCATCTTATCGTTTTCCACATTGAACACACATGCTGCTTCGCATCTTTCTATCTCCGGCTCGAGAGGAGGCGTCTCATCTCCGTCTTCTCCTTCTGCGTAAACCGGAACAAGCGATATCATTATTACTGCGACACAAAGCAGGGAAATAAGTTTAAAAATATTTTTCATCGCAAACCTTGCCGGATGTGGCCGGCGAATCTCCTTTCCGGAGAATTATCAAAATCTATTGACAGCGGTATTCCTTAATCAATTCTTCAGCCCTTGTGCGGTCCCTCTCTATCTGTTCATAAAGCAGGTCTATGGATCCGAAACTGATTTCTTCTCTCATTTTAGTCAGAAATCCTACGGTAACGGACTTTCCGTAGATGTCCATGCTGCAGTCGAGAAAATGGATCTCTATTCTGAGTTTTCCGGTGCCTTTTTCAACTGTAGGTCTGTAGCCGACATCGCATATACCGTAAAACGTATCGGTGTATCCGTTTACTTTTGCCGAGCAGAAATAAACGCCGGTCGAAGGAATGACTTTGCCGCGGGGGCAGGGAAGATTGGCTGTCGGAAAGCCCATAGTATGGCCGAGTCCTGCTCCGTGTTTTACCGAAGATGATATCCGGTAGCTGTAGCCGAGCAGCTCATTCGCTTTTTCGACATTTCCTTCCTCTATCAGTTCCTTTATCTTCCGGGATGATATCTCTTCATCTGAATATTTGTATTCACCTATCACAAAACCGTTAATACCGTATTTTTTTGTCAGCTTTTCAAAATCAGGCGCCGAGCAGGATGCTCCGCGGCCGAATGTGAAATCATATCCGCAGACTACGGATTCCGGACTGAGTGCGGACAGCCTTCTTATGAATTCTTCTCCGGAAAGATCCCTTATTTCCTGGAAATCTTCATATGCTGCATATTCGACACCGCAATCTCTGAGCAGAATCTCTTTTTCCTTTTTGGTTGACAGGAGCTTCCCCTTTTTGGTGGGAAGAGAATCAAATGTAAGAACGGTTGTCTTTCCGGATACGGAAATGTTTTTTGCTTCCTCAATAAGTTTTCTGTGCCCCCTGTGAACCCCGTCAAAATATCCCAGTATGAATGTCGTACCGGTTATATTATCGGTGGATGAGGGAGCGCCTGTTTTCAGGTTAATAATATGCATCTGTTTTAATACACTTTCAGGGCAAACACCGGACATACCTTAGTGCAGTAACCGCATTTCACGCACTTTGAGTTGTCGACTTTTGCCACATGTTTGACGGTATCGTATTCTTTGCCGCCCATAAACAGCGAAGTGAAGTCACCGTAATGGGCGCCTGCGTCATTATCCTCTGCTTCAACAAGTTCGAGAGCACCGCTCGGGCATCTTCTGACACATGATCCGCAGCCCTCACAGTATTCCTCTATATGCAGTTCTCTGTGCTTTTCCCCGAGCCTGATTCTGTCCTCGGGAGAAAAAGACCCCGTTTTGAAATAACGGATGTTTGCATCAACTTCTTCACGCGACTGCATTCCGATGGCGACTGCGTCAATGAATTTCTTTGATGTCACAAACCCCAGAGCTTCCTCCGCGGATGAACAAAGATGTCCGCCTCCCAGCGCTTTCATGGCAAAAACGGCAACACCGTTGTCATGAAGTATTTTGAGCGCTACCTTCATGTCCCGTTCTGTTCCGTCGGCTATGCCTATGCCGGACTTGTTATACAGCGGGTGGCATATATCGACAGGGAGACCTTCCCTGATCAGTTTCAGAAGACCGTTCACGAGGTTCACATGATGTGTGGATGCGCCGACCGCGCGGATTATGCCTTTTTCTCTGCATTCCAGCAGATATTCATAGGCTTCCATGTGTCCCTTCATTGTCTCATAGCTTTCCTGCTCGTGAAGCATGAAGATGTCTATAACATCACGGTCAAGCTCCCGTCTGGCTTCTTCCACCGCCTCGACTGCGAGATCTCTGGAATACGCATATGTTTTCGTTGAGATCACGATATCATCCGGTCTTCCGTACTTTTTAAGTGCCGACAGTATAATATCGTAATTTGAATAATACTGTGCGGTATCAATAAAGTTGATACCGCACTCGAAAGCATATGAAATTACATCTGACGCCTCGCTCAGGGGGAGAGCTGCCTGCATGGAAGAAACTGTGAGTGATCCGATAGCAAGCTGAGACACAGGCTTCAGCCTGTCTGATATTTTTCTTTTGAAAAATCCGTCCATCAGATGTTGAGATACTCCTTGAGCAGTGCAGTCATAAGTTCATCACGGTCGATCTTTCTGATGAGAGCGCGTGCATTGTTATGATTGGTTATATAAGTCGGATCCTCGGTGAGAATGTAGCCGACTATCTGATTGATCGGGTTATACCCCTTCTCACTGAGAGCATCATATACTCTGCGAAGAAGTGCTTTTCTCTGAAGATTTTTCTCTTCTTCCTTCAGACTGAATGTAATGGTGTTTCCTATTTCTTCTTTCATCGAGAAACCTCCTATCTTTTAATAAGTCATCAGTCGCCGTAAAGAGGATATTTTACGCAGATATCCGTTACAGCTTTTCTTATTGTTTCACGGTTTGCTTCAAAGTCTTTTGCGGCAAGACCTATGAGGTGCGCAAGAGCTTTCATGTCGTCCTCTCCGAGTCCTCTGCTTGTCACAGCCGGTGTTCCTATGCGTACTCCGCTTGTGATGAACGGTGACTGCGGATCATTGGGAATGGCGTTTTTGTTTACTGTGATGTATACGTCATCAAGTCTGTGTTCAAATTCCTTACCCGTAAGATCGAAAGGTCTCAGATCACACAGCATCAGATGGTTGTCGGTGCCGCCTGACACAAGTGCAAATCCTTCTGCGAGAAGTCCGTCTGCAAGAGTGCGGGCGTTGTTGATTATTTTTTTCTGATATTCTTTGAATCCATCTGTAAGAGCCTCGCCGAAAGCAACAGCCTTTGCGGCAATTACATGCATGAGAGGACCGCCCTGAGTTCCGGGGAATATGGATTTGTCAATTGCCTTGGCAAATTCCTCGCGGCACATGATCATGCCGCCTCTGGGTCCGCGAAGTGTCTTGTGAGTAGTTGTGGTAACTACGTCGGCATACGGGACAGGTGACGGATGCAGACCTGCAGCGACAAGGCCGGCTATATGTGCCATGTCGACCATGAAAAGAGCTCCGTTTTCGTGTGCTATTCTTCCCATAGTCTCGAAATCGATGATTCTCGGGTATGCCGAAGCACCTGCGACAACAAGTTTCGGCTTGTTTTCCCTGACTTTCTTCTCGAATTCGTCATAGTCTATGAAACCGTCGTCATTGACGCCGTATGGTACGAAATTGTAATTTTTTCCGGAAATATTCACGGGGCTGCCATGAGTAAGATGGCCGCCGTGGGCGAGGTTCATTCCCATCACGGTATCACCGACATTGAGAAGAGCAAAATAAACCGCCGTGTTTGCCTGAGCGCCGCTGTGAGGCTGTACATTTACATGATCTGCCCCGAAAAGCTTTTTGGCTCTTTCAATGGCTATGTTTTCCGCAATGTCAACGACTTCGCAGCCTCCATAGTATCTTTTTGAAGGATATCCCTCGGCATACTTGTTTGTCAGCACGCTGCCCATCGCAAGAAGAACTGCCTTCGAGACAACATTTTCAGATGCTATAAGTTCAAGTCCGCGTCTTTGTCTCGTGAGTTCATCGTTGATGACCGAGGCAATTTCCGGATCATATTTTTCGAGTTCCTTTATCATTTCGTTTACGCTGATTTCCGACATTTCCACCACTCCGCTTTCGCACTTTATTCTGTCAAAATTATATCAACGGGAGAAATAAAATGCAATAGAAATAAGGATTTTGAAATCATTCTGTATATATGCATTACAAGGCAATGTTTATGCCGATGATAATTGGGGAAAATGTGTAATCCGAATGCCTTCGTATGTCTGCCTTTAAATTAAGCAGTACATTTTTTAGGCCGCAGGCAGCTGGGCTTCAACAAGCGGGGTATTATAACGTTCCCTTTTGCGTGATGTTTTGAAGAACCTTATCATCAGCACGAGCAGGATGATATCAAGCAGTGCCAGCGAGAGACCTATGGCTGCAAAATTGTCATTGATATCTATAAGTTCCTGAGAGAGTAAATCTCCAATCAAAAAAGAATTTGAAAATGTGCTTGTGATGTGTTTCCGTATGTGTGCGTCAGCCTGATCAAACACAGGCCCTTTCACGGACCTGTGTTTGCAAACGATTTCGTGGTTCGGATAATTATCTTTCGCTGGAGGTGAGGTGATTCAGTGCTCTGTATGTGATAAGAATTGCCTGTTCTGTTGTAAGCGGGGCAGCAGGACTGAATCTTCCGCCTCCCACACCGTTTATGATTCCGGCATTCACCGGCCAGCCGAGCTCCGGATCCACCCATGAATAATTGCCGGTTATATCATTGAAATTGTGAGAATAACCTTCGGTGTTTATGCCAAGGACATTTGCGATGCGGTTTATAATGGCAGCAATCTGTGCTCTTGTGAGGCTGCTGTCGGGACTGAATTTCCCGTTTCCGGTGCCGTTGATGATGCCAAGCGCGTTTGCTGCAAGAACGTTTCTGTCGATCGTGTCATCGAAAGCGTCTTCGTTGACAAGAAGGCCTTTTTCTTCGATTATCTCTTCAGCCGTTTTGCCTGATACCTTTTCCAGAAGATTTATGAACATCTCTGCGACCTGGCTTCTTGTTACCGGATAAACGTAATCAGCCTGAAGATGATCCGGCACGATACCGGATTCGATCGCCGACTTAACTTCTTCTGTTGCCCAATCGGACATTTTATATGAAAGGGCATATCTGATTCCGTATCCTCTTTCATAAGCTTTGCTGTCGGAGTACTCGAAGTTATCGTTCAGAGCGGGAATGTTGACAGGCAGCGTTCCTCTTGGAGACTCGTCATTTGAGAACATCAGGTAGAGTGCTGCCGGAATGTTCGGTCCGTACTGCTTGATGACAACCGCATGTCTCGGATCTTCCGTCATGGTCTTTGCGCAGTATGTGAGGACTATGGCATCGGCATTTCCGAATCTTGCAATATCATACGGGAGCTGGGTGCTCATAAGAATGAATTTGCCGCCGTTTTCGTGTGTGGCGGAGATTATACCGTCTATCAGTGCAGCTGTTTCGCCCTTCAGGAAAGAGACACCAGTCATTCTTGATACGGTAATGACATTGACTGCGCCTGCAATGAGCGTTTTTATGTCATCGAGGGTTCTGCCTGTGTATGTATAAACAGGAATTTCGCTTTCGCCGAGTTTTCCTTCATTCCTTAATAGGCTGAGCGCATATGCCATGGATGTCTGTTCGGCATCATTTGAGGTAAGAATTACCGTTTTTCCGCTGTCATTGCCCAGGGGAAGAATATCGCCTTCGTTCTTTACAAGAGTAATTGCTTTTTTCGCAATATTCCATTCTGCATCATGATTTGCCTTTGATCCGACTGTCGAAACGGCTTTTTTCACGATGGCTTCAATGTAGGATTCGTATTTGCCTATGAGTCCGTGCTTTTCCTTGAGCCTGAAAATTCTGAGAATGGCCTTGTCTATGTTCGACATGAGTTCAGCGTCTTCCTCAGCCATTTTTGCAACCTGTTCGATCATGGCGTCAAGTTTTGCAAAACCTGCTACACTTGAGAGGTCTGCAGGCATCAGCACGATGTCGACTCCTGCTCTGATCGCTTTGACAAGCGAATCGACAGGGCCGAAATGTTCTGCTATTGCAGCCATATCCATGGCGTCTGTTACGATGACGCCTTCAAATCCCATGTCATTTCTGAGAATGTCGGTCATTATCTTCTTTGACAGTGTTGCCGGGACATGTATCTCATTTCCGGTGGATGCTGATGTTACGGTCTCGTCCTCGATCATAGGATATACTATATGAGCAGTCATTATCATTTCAACGCCTGCATCTATGCACGCTTGGAACGGGACGAGATCGGAAACTTTGAGTTCCTCATATGTTTTGTTCACTGAAGGAAGTCCGGTATGGCTGTCTGTGTCAACATCGCCGTGGCCGGGAAAATGCTTGAGGGTTGATATTATTCCTTCGCTCTGAAGGCCCTTCATGAAACTGACGGCATTTGCTGCTGCAATTTCGGGATCATCCGAAAATGATCTGATTCCGATGACGGGGTTGGAGGGATTCATGTTAACATCCACGACCGGCGCAAAATCAAGATTGAATCCGAGCGCACCCAGTTCGCTGCCTATTATTTTTGCAGCAGAGTAGGAGTAAGACAGGTCTCCCGTAGCACCCAGAGCCATGTTTCCCGAGGTCTGTGTTCCCTGACCGAGTCTTGTAACGTTTCCGCCTTCCTGGTCCACTGCTATAAGAAGCTGGGTTTTGGCAACTCCTTCGGAATTTGCTTTCTGCATTGCGTCTATAAGTCTGGCTGTTTTTTCATTGTCCTCTGCATTCTGGGCAAACAGTATAACACCCGCAAAAGGATGCTTTCTGAGTGCTTCTGCACAGTCTTCACGGATTTCCGTGACTCCGTTGAGCTTGCCCGATTCATCTGTGTAATACCTGAATGAAGGCATTATCATCTGAGCAATCTTTTCTTCCGTTGTCATCGATTCTGCTATGTTCTCTATTTCATTGCTGCCGTCAGCAGAAACACAAACCGGGAGCATTATTCCCATAAGTAATGTGAATACGAGCAGCATGCTTATGATTCTTGATTTTGTAAACAACTTGATAATCTCCTTGTGATGATTGTTTTGAAAAAACTTTGCATATATGCAAAACCCCCGGAGGCAATGTCTCTGGGGGGATTTGAAATATTCGATTATCTCTTTGAGAACTGAGATGCACGACGAGCGGCTTTGAGACCGTATTTCTTTCTTTCCTTCATTCTCGGGTCACGAGTGAGGAATCCGGACTTCTTGAGAAGTGGTCTGAAGCTTTCGTCAGCGAGGAGAAGAGCTCTCGATACGCCGTGACGAATTGCGCCTGCCTGGCCGGATATTCCGCCGCCCTTAACGTTGGCAACGATGTCATATTTACCAAATGTATTGGTAATTCCGAAAGGCTGGTTGATTATGAGCTTGAGAGTTTCAAGTCCGAAATAATCGTCGATGTCTCTGCCATTGATTGTGATCTTGCCTGTGCCGGGATAAAGTCTGACACGAGCTACAGAGCTTTTTCTTCTGCCTGTGCCATAGAAATAAGGTTTAGCACTTGTATACATTATTTATACCTGTCCTTTCTTATATCTCGACTTCGTACGGTACTGGCTTCTGAGCCTGCTGAGCATGCTCTGATCCTGCATATACTTTAAGTCTGGTGATTGCTTTGTCGCCGATGGAATTGTGGGGAAGCATTCCCTTAACTGCGAGTTCCATAGCCTTTGCGGGGTTCTGAGCCATGAGTTTGCGGTAAGGAGTTTCCTTGAGTCCGCCGATGTATCCGGAATGTGTACGATAGAATTTCTGATCGAGTTTCTTTCCGGTGAGAACGGCTTTCTCACAGTTGATTATAATTACGAATTCGCCGCAGTCAACATGTGGTGTGAATTCCGGGCGATGTTTGCCTCTGAGTATATTAGCGGCAGCAACAGCAGTTTTTCCGAGCGGTTTTCCTGCTGCGTCTATTACATACCAGCCGCGTTCAACTGTCTCGGGCTTTGCCATGTATGTGGACATACTAAATTTCCTCCAAAAATATATAGAAAGATTTCGAACGTTGTGGATTATACCACTGCATGATATTCATGTCAAGCATATTTTTCAAAAATTTCTGATTATTTTGATTTATACCCTTAAAATCTTTAAAAATCAGGCTTTTTCTGCCAAAATACTCGTTTTTTCTCAAATACAATGTCGTTTTTTTGAATGCTCGGGCATGGCTGTGTTTTGCGCCAACATTAAATATTGAAATTTTGCGGCCCGTATGGCATAATATAACGGATATTATCTGAAATTTTTCGAAAGGGGGAAATGCCATGTCTTTCAATAAATATAAAACGCTGATGGTAATGATTCTGTTGACAGCAGCGGCATTTTGCCTTTCTGTCGGAGTCTGCACGGCTTCCTTTTACTACGCCATGGATGAAATACAGTCATATTCAGTGTGCGGATACTCCGGTACTGAGGAGATTTTTGCTCCTGAAGATGACAATATTCTTTATCTTGACATGAACTCGTCCACTGTTGAGGCCTCCCATAAGGAAACCGAATTCAGGGACATGACATCCATGGGAGTAAAATCCCTGTGGGCAATGATGGAGAAAATTAAAGAGGAATCCAACGGAATATCTCTCGATTTCGATTTAAAAGACCAGAAAATAAGAACGAATGATTATAATACGATGGTATTCGGTCTCGGTATCATAGGCGGATACACAGGATGTTCGGGATATCTCGTATACGCCAGCATTTACACCTCTGACGGGAACTTCTATACCCAGTTTTCCGTGGAAAGGCCAAATCTTGCTTTCAGATATTCTGCGGTATACCTTAACTTAAAGGATGTTACGGGATTTATCGAGAAGATTTCTTTGACCGTGACATATAAAGCCGGTTCGATGCCCATACAGGTGAGAATCACCGATCCGTATCTCTCATATGAAGAAATGGAAGGCTTCGAAAATATCAACAGCATTTCCACAGATGCAATAAGAGAGAATGATATGGTGGTGGATCACCATAATCTGAAACCCGATGAAAACGGACTCATCAGTGTCTGGGGACAACCTAACAACAGTTTCCTGCTTGAAGACGGTGACATTGCTCTTGCAACAGTCAGCATATCCGGCGCTGACGGCGGACTGGTGAAGATGGGATACATGTATCTGGAAGATGAGAGCAGGACGGAGAATTATTCCGAAAGTCAGAAGATCACAGAGGAGAACGACGCCTACATGTTTCCAGTCATGCTCACCGGCACTCCGATAAGATTTCACCTCGTCTTTGAGCAGTTAAGCGAAGGTCAGACGGTCTCCATTGAACGAATAAA
>CACXBN010000167.1 GCA_902765885.1 uncultured Ruminococcus sp.
GCGGGCAGCCTCCTCAACGCGGCGCTTGATCTCCTCCTTGGGAGTCTTGCGGAGCTTCAGGCCGAATGCCATGTTGTCGAACACGGACATATGGGGGTAAAGAGCGTAGTTCTGGAACACCATCGCGATGTCGCGATCCTTGGGGGCAACGTCGTTTACAAGTCTGTCGCCGATGAAAAGCTCACCCTCGGTGATCTCCTCGAGACCTGCGATCATACGAAGTGTTGTGGATTTTCCGCATCCGGAAGGGCCTACGAAAATAAGAAATTCCTTATCCTTGATGTCAAGACAGAAGTCGGATACAGCGGTAACTCCGCCGGGGTACTTCTTGTAAATGTGTCTGAGAGAAAGGCTTGCCATATTATGTCTCCATTCTGCCGTTTGTCGGCGATATGATGGGGCGGTGGAGCGCACCGCCAAATAAGATAATTTTAACGTATATATTGTAACAGATTCCGCGCAGTTTTTAAAGAGGCTATTCCTCCAAATTTTACGTCTCGGTTTTGGACAACTTGCACAGTCGGCAGGCACTTTCTCTCATTTTCACGGCGGTCACGGCGAAATTTGTTCTAATTTTATTAGAGAGTGTGGGCGTAAAAGACACCCGAGTGCTCGGGTGTATTTATGTGGGCCATCTAGGACTCGAACCTAGGACCTACCGGTTATGAGCCGGGAGCTCTAACCAACTGAGCTAATGGTCCATGCGTTGCCTTTTTTGTTCGGCAATGCGTATTTTAACATATTTAAACGGCCGGTGTCAAGTGTTTTATAAAATAAAGTTGAGCTCACTGAATGTGAATCTTATTTCTTGTTTTTCTTTTTATTGTTCTTTTTGCTTCCCAGGAAAAACACTGCAAGCGAAACAAGTACTCCGGCCACGCCTCCGGCTGTGGCAAGTTTTTTGATCTTGCTCTTTTTCTCGGCTTCCTTTTTTCTTTCAACAAGCGATTGTTCAAACATCCACACGAAGTTGGAAGTGTCGGAGTACGCTTTGTCCCAGACATTGTGGGACCAGCCGTCAAATTCAGTATAGCTGATGTTTTCTCCTCCGGCTTTTCTGATGGAGGCAAACATTTTTCTTGTTCCCGAAACGGGGACTGCAGGGTCCGCGTTTCCGTGGAAAGTTCTTATCGGGATCCTCTTTAAAAGCTTTGCATAGGATGGATCTCCGCCTCCGCATATGGGCATGCCGGCAGCAAATCTTGCGCCGTGACGGGAAAGCAGATCCCATGTTCCGTATCCGCCCATGGATATTCCCGTTACATAAATTCTGTCCACGTCCACGTTATATTCCTTTATTACTTCATCCAATGCCGCAAGAGTATTTTCAAGCACAGCTGTTTCCGGTGTGTCCGCTATGGAGTAGGTCCCGGTCTCATAATCCGAAGCCACCCACTGACGGCCTTCCGGGCATTGCGGTGCCATAACGATACTGTCATAAACCGGAGATGATGGATCCGCGAAAATGGTAGGCAATGCAACAGTCATCTGTTTTTCGTTGTCGCTGCCCCTTTCTCCGGCGCCGTGGAGAAACAGGACAAGAGGATACATTTCCCCGCAGTCATAATTTCTCGGAATATAAAGGCGGTATCTGAGTGTATATCCGTTTCTTGTGAATTCTTTTTTTTCGAATACCGAATTGACGTCATAGGGCTCATTTCTTTCAACTTTTAACATTCTCTGTCCCCCTGTAAACACATTATACAAATACTGTATGATAATGATATCACAAACGCCGACACAACACAAGAAAAAAACGCAACGGATTGATTTTTCAGCGTCAGTATGATAGAATTTCGCAGAAAAGAAATTGACATGAAGGAGACACATTATCTATGGGAAAACTCAGAATAGCAGTAATAGGAACTGGATCGATAAGCAATTGCCACATGGACGCATATCACAAGATAAGCGACAGAGTGGAAGTGGTTGCGGGATGCGATATAGACAGCGCAAAGCTGAAAGCGTGGGGTGAGAGACACGGTGTTACAAATCTTTACACGGATTATAACAAAATGCTCGAAGAAATTAAGCCTGACTGTGTAAGTGTCACGACATGGAATGCAGTACACAAGGATGCAACCGTAGCGGCTCTTCTTTCCGGTGCTAATGTTATCTGCGAAAAGCCGATGGCCATGAACGCTAAAGAAGCAGAAGAAATGATAGCGGCAAGAGACAAATCCGGAAAACTTCTTCAGATAGGATTTGTGCGCAGGTTCGGAAAAGACGCAGAGGCTTTCATGGATTTCAAAAACGCAGGACTGATTGGGGATGTGTACTATGCAAAAGCCACATACCTTCGCAAAAACGGATGCCCCGGCGGCTGGTTCGGTGACAAGAGATATTCAGGCGGCGGCCCTCTCATAGACCTCGGAGTACACGTAATTGACCTTTCCAGATATCTTGCAGGAAGTCCGAAACCCGTGTCCGCTTACGGTGTCACATTCAACAACCTGGGCTGTGACCGCGCTAAGGGAGACAGAGCTCCTTGGCAGATCGAAACAGGTGCCAGCGAATTTGAATATTCAGTCGAAGATATGGCATCAGCCATGGTCAGATTTGACAACGGATTTACACTTCAGGTCGAGGCAAGCTTCAATTTGAATATTGAGCAGGATACAGGGTCTGTTGAAATATACGGAACAAAGGCCGGAGCAAGGCTTGCAGGTCCTCTGCAGCTGTTCACTGATGTTGCGGGCAGATTTGCAAATGTTCAGACATGCGGAAACACGTACTTCGAAATGAGTGCCTTTGATGAAGAAATTCTCGGATTCATAGATGCAGTTGAAGGAAAGAGAGAGTGCAGAGCGACTGCAGAAGACGGACTGGCTCTCATGAAGATTCTTGATGCGATTTATGAATCGGCAAAGACAGGCAAATCGGTAGATATTAAATGGTAATAATCAAAAAGCCGGGCACCACCCCGGCTTTTTTGAAAACACGCTCACCCGGAAACACGGAGGTTTGTTATGAATGATATTTGGGCAGAAGTACTGAAAAAAATACACCAATATGACAGTATAATGCTGTTCAGGCATGAAAGAGCGGACGGGGACTGTGTAGGAGCGTCGA
>CACXBN010000168.1 GCA_902765885.1 uncultured Ruminococcus sp.
ATTGTGTCTGATAGAAGACTGCGACAAGATACTGCTTCAAAACAGAGTCAAAAAGGATTGGCGGGATCATCTGTATTAATGCGAAAGTGTTCCGACCGATGCACTGAACTGTATGCCTCCGGCAAATCTGTTGCAGGTACAATATACAAGCGGGAAAAATACGGTAGCAGATAAAGATCAAGCCCGGAACTCAGCATATGTCGAGTTCTGGGCTTTGGTTATGGTATTATTTCATTAAACGGATTTATAACGATAGCTTTTGATTTTCCGGATTGTCATGCAGCAGAAGTTCTTCAGCGATTTTTACGGTGATATCAGCAGATATTTCAGCAGATTTTTTTGCAAAAGACGGGTAGTCTTCCACGGCTCCGCTGTCTGCGTCGTCGGAGATTGCCCTGATTACGACAAACGGTACTTTGTTAACCGTACATACTTGCCCTACAGCGCCGCCTTCCATCTCGCATGCCACTGCTCCGAAGCTCTTTTTGATTCTCTTCTTTGCATTGCCATCCGCTATGAACTGATCACCGGATGCGATAATTCCCGTAACACATTTAATTCCCCGTTTCTTTGCGATATCGGTTATAAGACTGCCGAGGAATTCTGATGCGGGCATCTCTATCATGTTGATGCCTGATATAAGACCCGGCGGGTCTCCTATACCGCTTGTGTCCATGTCGTGCTGAACTACCGCGCTTGATACTGCGATGTCACCGATTGAGAGGCTGCTGTCAAGTGTTCCCGCAACGCCTGTGTTTATTATGTAATCGGGAGAGAATCCTATTATCATTCCCTGAGCACACATTCCGGCAAATACTTTTCCTATCCCGCAAACAGAGCAGATGACGGTGCAGTCTCCGATTTTTCCTGTGGTGTATTCTATGCCGCCGAGAGACTCAGTTTTTTTGTCCGTCATTTTGGCTATTATTATCTCCGCTTCGATTTTCATCGCGGCAATGACCCCGAGTTTCATAGACAAATCCCCTTTGAAATTACTTTTCTAGCCATTTTCCGGCTTCTTCTGCCGCATTTGCTCCGTCTGCGCAGGCTGTAACTATCTGACGGAGTTTTTTCGTTCTTATGTCGCCGGCAGCAAACACGCCATCAACATTGGTTCTGCAGTCCTCACCTGCTACTATATATCCTGCGGGATCAAGATTAAGAACATCTTTGTAAAGATCGCTCTCCGGAATTCTGCCGACAGCAACGAAGATGCCGGAGCATTCAACTTTCTTCTCTTCCCCCGTTACGGTGTCTTTCAGGGTAACGGAAGTAACGCGAGATTCGTCTCCCGATATCTCCTTGACAACTGCATTGAGAATGAATTCTATGTTGTCGTGACCTCCCGCTTTTTTCACGGATGAGGCGGACGCGCGGAAACCTTCTCTTCTGTGGACTATATATACCTTCGAGCAGATGTTCGAGAGATACAGAGCGTCTTCAAACGCCGTGTCTCCTCCGCCGTTTACGATTACTTCCTTGCCGCGGAAAAACATTCCGTCGCATGTGGCGCAGTAAGAAACTCCCCTGCCTTTATACTCTTCTTCTCCGGGTACGCCGAGAAGCCTGGGCTTGGCGCCTCCTGCGATTATGACAGACTTCACCTCAAAATCTCCGCGAGACGTGGTGATTACTTTCGGATTTGAAAGAAGATCGACTGATTTGACTTCCGATGTTTTTGATGATGCACCAAATCCCTTCGCCTGCTTGTTCATTAACATTGCAAGTTCAAATCCCTCGACCGAAGGAAATCCGGGATAATTTTCTATTATGGAAGTGATCCCCATCTGACCTCCAGGGGAAGCCTTTTCAAACATAATGGATGTCAGTCCCGCGCGTCCAGCGTAGATGGCAGCTGTTGCTCCCGCGGGCCCGTTGCCAATAATGCCTATATCATAGATGATTTTTTCAGCCATATATATGCTTTTCTCCGTATTGATCGTTTTTTTGTGAACCTGAGACATTATACGATAATAAGGAGCTTTTATCAACATTACATTTGTGAACAAAAATCAGATTATAAGGACTTCTAAAAACAGACGGACAGGATGCAAATCCTGGATGCAGATCCGGGACCGCAAATCAAAAAGTTAACAATAATTGTGTTGTGTTAAAAGCGTCAGAATGGTATAATAAACAGGATTATAGTTATAGATACCAAATCGAATCTCAGACCGGCAGCCCGGTGGATGTCCACCATCACATTATTAAGTTTAAAATACAGTTATATATATCGAAAGGACATTACGAAAATGGCAAAGGCATCAACAAAGAAACAGGCAGCCCAGACAACCGAGAACCAGACTCTGGAAGAAAAGAAAAAGGCTCTTGAGGCTGCAATAAGCAAACTGGAAAAAGAATTCGGAAAAGGAACCATAATCAGAATGGGTGAACATCCGGACATGAACGTGTCCGCCGTTTCAACCGGTTCGCTTTCGCTGGACATAGCCCTCGGTGTCGGCGGGCTTCCCAGAGGACGCATAGTTGAGATCTACGGACCCGAAGCATCGGGAAAAACGACCATAGCCCTCCACGCCATTGCTGAGGTTCAGAAAGCCAAAGGACAGGCGGCTTTCATAGATGCCGAACATGCTCTTGATCCCGCATATGCAAAGAATCTGGGCGTCGACATCGACTCGCTGCTTGTTTCACAGCCTGATTCAGGCGAGCAGGCACTCGAGATCCTTGATCACCTGGTCCGCTCGGGAGCTGTTGACATCGTTGTGGTCGACTCCGTTGCAGCGCTCGTTCCTCAAAAGGAAATAGACGGCGAGATGGGAGACGCTCATGTGGGACTTCAGGCAAGACTGATGTCACAGGCACTGAGAAAGCTCAGCGGAACAATATCAAAGACAAACTGCATCGTCGTTTTCATCAACCAGCTCAGACTCAAAGTCGGAGTTGTTTACGGAAATCCCGAAACGACAACCGGAGGAAACGCGCTGAAATATTATGCATCGGTAAGACTTGATATCCGTAAAACAGAAGCCTTGAAGAACGGAAGCGAAATATACGGAAACCGTGTTAAGTGCAAAGTCGTCAAGAACAAGGTCGCGCCTCCGTTCAAGACAGCGGAATTTGATATCCTTTACGGAAAGGGAATCGCAAAATCCAGCGAAATACTCGACATGGCCGTCGCTCTCGGATATATTGAAAAGAGCGGAGCATGGTTCTATTACGGTGAAAACAGACTCGGCCAGGGCAAGGAAAACGCAATAGCCGCTCTTGAAGAAGATCCCGCACTGCTTGCCGAGCTTGAGGAAAAAATCAAAGCAAAGCAGAGCGAGCCGGGTGCAGAACACGACATGCTCGAAGATCTTGATGACGAAGAAGACGATCTCGACATCAGAATGATAGATCTGGACGATTAATTAAAAGATTCAGTGAAAGGGAGGTCGAAAACCGAATATGAGAGTGTCATCGATCTCCTTTTTGAACTGGAGAAATCTCGAACCCACAACGGCATCGTTTGAGCCGGGGATCAATGTCCTGTGGGGAATGAATGCTCAGGGAAAATCAAATATTCTCGAAAGCATATATTATTTTGCCCGCGGAAGATCGTTCAGAGGAGCGAAAGACAGGGAGTTCATAAGATTCGGAGAAGATTTTGCGCATGCGGAAATGAAATTCCGCAAGAAAGGCTACCTGTCCGATACGTCACTTGAGGTGACGATACCCAAAAACGGGAAAAAGGTAATGAAGAGAAACGGCGCGCCGCTTTCTTCGACAGCCGAGATGATAGGAAATTTCAGAGCAGTACTGTTCTCCCCCTCAAATCTTGCGCTTGTCTCGGGCGGACCGCTTGAGAGAAGGACCTTTCTCGATATTGCGCTGTCGCAGCTTTCGGAAACATATCTCATGAACCTGAGACGGTATTCAAAAGCGCTGGCCGAAAGAAACGCGCTCATAAAACTGGCGTCTGACGGGAAAAGCGTCAGCTCAGCCGAGTGGGAAATGTACGCAAGGCTGATGAGTACTTACGGAACATGGATAACTTCATTCAGACAGGAGTATTCCCGATATCTTGAAGATGCGGTCAGGAGATATTTCGACGAGATGACGGGGGGAAAAGAATCTCCGGAACTCAGGTACACGTCCCACGGCCTGTATGAAGGCATACCGTCTCCTCTCTACACCGTGAAAGAAGACCCCGACGGGACTGCGCTTTACGAAAAACTTACCTCGAATATCGAAAGAGAGATCGCGGCGGGAACCACTCTGTACGGAGTGCACAAGGACGACATAAATATTCTGTTCAACGGCCATGAAGCCAAAGCATACGCATCACAGGGACAGCAGCGCAGCATCGCCCTTTCCATGAAACTTGCAGAGGCTGAGATATCATTCAGCGTGGGCGGAGAATACCCGGTGATCCTCCTTGACGACGTTTTTTCGGAACTAGATGAATCAAGACGTTCATATATTCTCGACAAGCTCGGAAAAGAAGAACTGAGGCAGATCATCATAACATCATGTGAACCTGATGTCGTTCCGGATGACAGGCAGAGCCGGGTGAATTTCACTAAGGTCTCGGCAGGAGGAATAGAGTGATGGTTATAGTATCCGTGACCGAATTTGACGGAACGGTAAGCATAAAGGCAGGCGAAGGCGTTCACTCCGAAATGTTTTCCGTCTCGAAAAAACTATGGAGAGAATATATTTCCGTCAGAGATCTCGCCGAGGGGGATGAAATAAACGAGGAGATTTATGACGAACTGAAGCTTCTCGACGAAAAAACAGAGGCCCTTCATGCGGCAGTCAGAATGATAGCGGCAGCCGACAGGAGTCTTTACTACATAAAACAAAAGCTCAAGATAAAGGGATTTTCCGATGACGCTTCCGAATATGCACTTGAAGCACTTGAAAAAGACAAAACGATCGACGAAGACAGTATCTGCATGAGAGTGGCGGAAAGAGAAGTCAGATCAAAGTGTTACGGAAAAAGAAGAATAGCCGCATATCTGCTGTCTCACGGATACAGAAGAAGCTCGGTGAACCTGGCAATAGAGTCGATCCCCGATTCATCATTTGAGGAAGCGATCGACAGGATCATTGAAAAGAAATACCCTTCTTTTTCGGATGACAGCCTGCCCCGGGAGGAGAAGGCAAAGATATTCGCCGCCCTCTCAAGGCTCGGTTTCACAGGCAGCGAGATATACTCAGCAAGAGACAGACTTAAAAAAACTAACGGGTAAGAACAAAAATGAACAACAAAAAGGGAAAAGTCGGTTTCGTGTCTCTCGGATGCTCCAAGAACACATGCGACACCGAGGTAATGTTAAAACATCTGCACGATGCCGGGTACGAGATAACGCCCGACGAGACGGAAGCGGATGTGGTCGTTATCAACACATGCGCATTCATTGAAAGCGCAAAGAAAGAATCCATCGACAATATAATAGATATAGCCTGGCTGAAAAAGCACAAAGGGCTGAAAGGAATAATAGTGACGGGCTGTCTTGCGGAAAGATACCGCGAGGAGGTCCTTAAGGAGTTCCCGGAAGTCGATGCCGTGCTCGGAGTGGGCGGCATACACAAGATAAAGGATGCCGTCGATTCCGTACTTGAAAATTATAAGAAAAAACCGGCCGAAAGATGCAGGTACTCTTGCTTCGATGACAAGGAAAAATCCGATCTCGGAGGGGAGCGCATCATCACGACCGGGGAGCACATGGCATATATCAAAGTAGCCGAAGGCTGTTCCAACAGATGCACATACTGCGCTATCCCGCTCATAAGGGGCAAAATGAGAAGCCGCACAATGAAGGACATCGTGGAGGAGGCAACGGCGCTCGATGCGATGGGCATAAAAGAGCTTAACATAATCGCCCAGGATACCACCGCATACGGAACGGACTTGTACGGAAAGCCCTGCCTTGACGAACTCATAAGAGCGATATGCTCCTCGACGTCGATCCCGTGGATCAGGCTGCTCTACTGCTATCCGGACAAGATAACGGATGAACTTGTCAGTGAGATAAGAGACAATCCGAGAGTCGTCAAATACATAGATCTTCCGGTTCAGCATATTTCGGACTCCGTACTTAAAAGAATGAACAGGCACGGCCTCTCGGATGTGATACGCGAAGCCGTATCAAAGCTCAGGAGGGAAGTCCCGGGCATTATACTTCGTTCAACGGCCATAGTGGGATTCCCGGGAGAGACGGACGAAGATTTCGAAAAGCTGTGCGATTTCATAAAGGAAGCAAAATTCGAGCGTTTCGGCGCATTCACATATTCACGTGAGGAAGACACTCCCGCATACGCTTTTGACGACCAGATAGACGAACAGGTCAAACAGGACAGATACGACATTCTGATGCAGACCCAGCTTGAGATCAGTGAAAAATTCAATGAGACGAGAGTCGGTAAAACATATAAAGTTCTGTGTGAAGGATACGACGTCGTGGCGGAATCCCACTACGGGAGAAGCTACGGAGAAGCCGAAGACATTGACGGAAAGATCTGGTTTACCGCTCCCGGAGGCATCAGGATTGCCGAAGGTGAAATGGTGGACGTCAAAATAACGGAAGCTCTTGACTACGACCTGGTCGGTGAAGCCAAGATAACTCCATTGAGATAGGCAAAAAGGGGATGATACAATGAATCTGCCGAACAAATTGTCACTTATAAGAATAATAATGGCTCCGGTCATACTGTTTTTCCTGGTGGTTCCGCTCGGAATACCGGAACCGTGGCTAAGCATACTGACAGCAGCTCTGTTTGCCGCTACATCGATCACCGATCTGCTTGACGGCAAAATCGCAAGAAAGCACGGCCTTATAACCGACTTCGGAAAGTTTATCGACCCGCTCGCCGACAAGTTCTTAGTGATCTCCGCGCTTCTCGGAATCATAGTGAAATACGAGTGGAGCAGACTGGCAGTGGTCTGGGCAACGGCTATAGTCATACTCAGGGAATTTGCCGTAACATCAATGAGAATGATAGTCTCGAACAAGGACGGTACGGTAATTGCGGCCGGCTGGCTCGGAAAAGTCAAGACGACCTTGCAGCTTGTGTTCATACATACGATAATACTCGAACCGGTAATCTTCGGCTGGTTCCCGCCGTGCCGTGACTGGCACATTCTCTCCTGGATTACAATGGCGGGAATGGTAGTTATGACACTGTGGTCCGGCATCGACTACCTCAGGCAGTACTGGAAATACCTGAGCCCGAACAAATGAAAAAAGCCGTAATCACAGCCTCGGGACATGACGGGGACGGAAGAGAATATGTGAAAGTCCGGATCCCCGGAAGCTTTTCCGTGAAAAAGACATTCGACTGCGGACAGACGTTCAGATTCGAGCCGGACGGAAGAGATGACAGATACACGGGCATCGCTTTCGGAAAAAAGATAACATTTGAGCAGTCGGAAGACGACGAAGTCAGGATAATCGGCGCTGACGAGAGAGAATTTTACGATGTCTGGGAAAAATATCTTGCGCTCGACATCGACTATGATGAGGCCGACAGGCTCATATCATGCTCTCTTCCGAACGAAAAGGACCGCCAAGTCATGAAGGCGGCGGTCGAGTGCGGAAAGGGGATTAGGATACTGAAACAGGAACCTTTCGAGACCCTTATCTCATTCATTATTTCACAGAACAATAATATTCCGAGAATCAAGAAGATTGTTTCGTCTCTCTGCGAAAAATACGGGGAAGACGGAGCGTTTCCGACTCCTGAGGCAATATATGGCGCAGGGGTCGACGGAATATTTGCCCTTAAGACCGGATTCAGAGCCGGTTATATAATCGACGCCGCGGAGAAGGTTTTAAGCGGCAAAATAGATTTTTCCGAGATAGAAAACTCTGACGATTATGACTATTGCACGTCAAAGCTGTGTTCGATAAAGGGAGTGGGGCCTAAAGTCAGTTCGTGTGTCCTGCTTTTCGGATTCGGAAAGACCGAGGCGTTCCCGATAGACGTATGGATGAAAAGGTCGATAGAAAGACATTTTTCAGACGAATTCGATCCCAAGCTGTTCGGCAAATATGCCGGAATAGCCCAGCAATATCTCTTTTACTATGAAAGATGGCTGGGCGGAGGAAACATATAGGGAGGAAGAACATTTATGGAAAGAATTTTCACGATCCCGGTAAACGAAGCCTTTGAAGCAGTGAGAACAGAAGGAACATGCACCTGTCCCTTCTGCCTTCTTTACAACAAGCTCGAATCGAATGAGATAGACCTTATACTCGGCGCCTCCATGATGGAACCCGATGTAAGGCAGAAGACAAACGAAATGGGATTTTGCGAAGAGCATCTCAACCTGATGTTTGAAATGGGTAAAAGACTCCCGCTTGCGCTGATCCTCGAGAGCCATCTGAACAGCATAGCCGAAAAGATAGACGGCAGTATGTCTTCTCTTTTCATAAAGAAGACTGCTGATAACGCGGCCAAGACTTTAAACAAACTTGACCAGAGCTGCTACATTTGCTCAAGGATAGAGAACAATTTCAAGAGCATGATCGAAACAGCCGCGCTGCTTTGGCAGACGGATGAGGACTTCAGGCAAAAGGTTCGGGAGACTCCGTATTTCTGTCTGAAGCATTTCGGAAGGTTTGTTGCCGCGGCAAAGGAAAGACTTTCCGGAAGAGAATTCGCAGAATTCTATGAAAATGTCTATGCGGTGGAGAAAGTGTATTTTGACAAACTCAGGGAAGACGTGAGCTTTTTCTGCAAGAAATTCGATTACAGATACGCAGATGAACCCTGGGGAGACTCAAAAGATGCTCCGGAAAGAGCAAAAAAGTTCTTAAACGGAGATCTGCACATTCTCGACAAATCAGGAAAGAATGCGGGAGGGCTCACATAAGAGCTCTCAAAGTGAAGGGAGAACATAATTTATGGAAAAAAAGACAAACGGATTCCTTGTCCTTGTCCTTCTCATAGCTGTTGTCCTGTCATCACTGTGTATTACGGCATTGGCTGATTTCTCGGATCACAATGAAATAGGTGAAGCTTACCGTGAAGCCGTTGAAAAAATGACCGAAAAAGGCATTCTGAACGGTTTCCCGGACGGGACTTTCAAGCCGGGCAACACACTGACAAGGGAACAGGGAGCAAAAATAGTGGTCTATATCGTTCTCGGAGATAAAGTGAACGATCTCGAATGCGACGCATCCCCGTTTGAAGACGTCAAAAAAGACAGATGGTCCGCTCCATGCATAAAGTGGTGCGCAGACAGAGAGATCCTTCTCGGATACGGAGACGGAAGATTCGGACCTCAGGACCTTCTCACGGGAGACCAGTTTGCCAAAATGCTCATGTGCGCTCTTGAAATAGCCAGAGAAGGCAACTATGTGGGCCTCGGGTCCGCGTGGACACAGGCAGTGCGGGAAGACGCAAAACTGTACGGGCTTTATTCCGGAGATCTCACTATGATGACGAACTACGACATAACCCGTGAACAGGCAGCGCTTCTTGCATACAACGCAATCAATGCAAAAGCAGCCGTTGAAAGCGGCGAGATTCTGACACCTATGCAGCCGGATATCGACGATCATATAATACCTGTTCCGGTAGAGCCTAAAGATCCGGTGCTTCCGGAAGATTCTTCGATTGAAACGGGTGATGGTACCGAAGCCGACACCGAAGACACGACGGACACGGGCGGCAGGAAAGACGACGAAATAAGCGGGTATATGGATGAAAACGGAGATATAGTTCTTCCGGAGATCCCTTCCCCGTAAGGAGGGCCTGACCCTCTTGCGGGATGGATTGAAGCCATTGTTAACGACACAGTCCCGCCTTACGGTATCGATGAGGCTGTAGGGCTTTCAAATTCGATGGAAATGGCATACAGAAATATGATCTGAATATATACAATGCAATACACAAAAAAGCTGTGGTAACACAGCTTTTTGTATTCGGTATATTGTATTTATCAATGTATTTTGATGTTTATGCCGCTACTTGTCATGCCGCGAAGGACCAGGTCTCCTGAGGCAACGTCCTCGTCGATAAGGTAGGCAATGCGCCACTGACCGTTTCCGAGATCTTCGCGGTAGACAGGTTCGCTGAGTGAAGAAAGGACCCCGGGCGAATGTTCTATCACACTGCTTTGTGTTGTGATATCAGCTCTTCCGTTGATTATCGTGAAACCATTCAGGGTGAAGGAATATACGTAGGCGCAGAGCTGGTCGTACCGGTCGCTTTCGCTGAATTCATCCAGGTCAATATCTGATACAGTGAGTGTTATCACGAAGAGCTTTTTGGAGACCTGAACAGTTTCTCCGAACTGTGCAGGCTGTGTCTCTCCTGATTCGCCCGCTGAGATAAGCTCTGTCCTGTTATACGGGATAAGATCTCCGTTTTCGTCTGTAAAATTCCTAACATAATCCTGGTTCAGAATCCCGCCCGGATCAAGTATTCTTATATCATCATATATGCTGACATCGTCAACGGTCAAAGTAAATCTGCCGTTGATGTCACGGACGGGCTCTCCGGTCTTTCTGAGATCTGCTTCAGCAATCGGCTTGTAGCCGGTCTCAAAGGTTATTCTGTCTGCTGAACCGGTGCGTATCTCATTTTCTATGGGGATGGCAGACAGAGCATCCGCTGTGTACTCGATTTTTATCGATTCAGCAAGCGATCCCAACTCGTCATCGGAAATGCCCCAGCTCACGTAAAACTTCAGGATAAGCTCTTCTTCCTCAAATACCATATACGCGAGGCGGTCGTAGAAATCAGCCTCTCCTTTTTCTATGACATATACGGTCTTTCCGCCACTGTTAATCGCACGGGTACCTGTCGCACCTTTGATGATCTCATTCAGATCGCTCCGGCGGAGGTCGATCCCCGATATCGTAAGACGCCGGGACGGGTCGGAGCTTTCGTATTTTCCGTTTGTGAACATTTTCTCATGCATGTCCGAAGGCAGACCGGTTATGTTAAGATGAACGCTGATCTCCCCTTCGTCTGAACGCCAGCTGCGGAGAGGGCGTTCGTCATTTCCTTTTTTCGTATCGGTCGTACCGGCCTGGACCGTGACTTCGTTCCTGTCCAAATTCATCCTGAATTCGATGAAACGTGAGACAGCGAAAGCGCTTGCTGACAGAACAGCGATAACAGCGGCGCATATCAGGATCCTTGCCGGAATCCCGGTGAAATTAGTTCTGCCCTTTGAGGCCTTTTCTCTTTCCTCACGCAAAAGTGCGCTCAGGACGGCCTCTTTCCGTTTGATGTATCTGTCTGAAAATGTGTGTATTTCTTTCACGATTTTACCTTCCTTTCTCATTCGGGAGCCTTCTCAGGAGTTTACGGCTCCGCTCACAGCGTTTTCTCACCAGAGATTCGCTTATCTGCAGTACTGCGGCTGTCTCGCGTATACTTAATCCATCCATAAAAAGGCATTGCATGACCTGTGCGTACTTCTCAGGCAGTTTCGCCAATAGATCTTCCGGGGACTCCAGCCCTGTTTCCTCAGCTGTGAGAGTGTTTTCCAGCGACTCATCGAATTCTACGCAGCTCTCGCGTTCTTTCTTCTTATTCCTGTATAAGTCAAGCGCTGCGCTTTTCAGGGTCTTGAATACGTAATTTCGTACTGACCGGCTTTGTGTGTCTGATATCTTGCCGCGGTTCCTGATCAGCTTTATGAAAGCCTCGTGGACGGCGTCTTCTGCCATGTATTCGTCCTTCAGGATGGAATACGCCTGTCGGTACATCTGCTGCTCATATTCTCTGTAAAGGGAATCGATGATGTCTTTTCCCTGGATCTTCATACCGTTCTCCTTTCTGTGGTTTTTGTCCGGACACTGTATATAACGAAAAGAAGGGGGATTTTGTGACTGCATTTACAAAAAAATGGTACGGATAAGGAAAAAAGAGTATCCACGAAGGCAAGCAAAAGATAATTGCGTTATTGCGCATTTTTCTTTCGCAGTGATGTTATATCAGCTATTTCTTAATGATTCAATAACGCACTAAAGATTTTTGCGCAAATGGGCCGCGCCCGTATAATGGTGTAAAATTGAAAACTTCATAAAAATAGAGCCAAGTGCTCAAACTTCAGGTATAATGTTAAACGACCAAATCCAACATAATACCGAAAAGGAGAACACGATGGCTCAACTCAATAATTACACTGAATCAGGAAGAAATTCTAGACCTTTTGCAAAAATAAGCTATGAAATGTGAGAAATAATCTCTCGTTTCATAGCTTTTTTGTGTTTATTTCAGACTTCCTTATTATTCGACTTTTGTGCCTTTGGTAGTATATTTTGCTTTTACTGCCCAGTTGTTGATGTCGTAGGTGCCGTCTATTATGATTTCACCGTTCTTTTTTACGAATGTGAGGTCGAGCGTCTCTGCGTCCACCTGGAGGGCACCGCCGTACGAGGGTGATGATACGAGTTTTAATTTAAGCACATTGCCGCTCAGCTTTCCGGTATATACGTAAGTGCCGCCGGTTTCCGGATACATGGTTACCCTGTATGATGAGCCTTCTTCCTCTATTACCACGGTTTCCTGTATGGATGCGCTTCCGTCAGGACCAAGATCTGATGTTACGATGTCATCTCCCGCACCTTCGCCGAATATACCGTCAAAGAAACTTTTGACCCCGTCAACAAGAGGAGAATCAACGTCGCTGATAGTCGATGTTACTGACCAAGTGCCCACGATATCGGCGCTTCCGATCTTGATTTTTCCGGCATCCGGGTTGTTTCTGTCAGGGTCAAGGAGCCATTCTCCGTCTTTTTTTATCTGTTCATCGTTGCGGAAGACGTTCCCTTTGCCGTCTGAAGAATACACCGTGCCGTCCGGCAGTGTATAGGAAGATGCTCCGTTCTCAACTACTATTCTGGACCCGTCTCTGTATCTTATGTCAGCCGTTTCCACGACTCCGTTTTTGTCATATGTGATGTTCCATTCGTGTCCTTCGGCCTTGAATTCCCTTATGTTTCCGTTCTTGTCTATCCTTATGATTTCATCGGCGTTCGGGTCCACGTAAGTCCAGGCCTTGCTGTTGTGATCGGTCCAGTATTTGGTACCGTCCGAGCCTGTCCAGAGCGATACATTGTTGGAAGACGCTATGGGATTCCGGTTCTTATCGAATGTGACCTCGCTGTTCATGTCGTAGCGTGTTCCGTCAGGATATGTGATCTCACCGACGGTCTTTTCGAGAATAAGAGTGTTCCCGGATTCATCTTCACCCCAGATCCTTTCGACTTCGGAAGTTGCCTTGCTTCCGTCGGGATGTGTTATGGTTATCTTGTCCCCGTCCGGCGAAAATGTCGCATCTATGGTCTTGCCTTCCTGATTCTTCATGGTGACATTTCCGTCTTTAACGGTAAGGGTGGCGCCGCCCGGACCTTTTACGGTTCCGTCGCCGACGAAGCCGCTTTCATCGTATTTTATCCTCTCGTCACTGCCTATAAACCCGATTCCGGTTTGTTCGAGATCCGAGTTGTATTCCACTACGAGGCCGAGAGATTTGTATTCCTCGGTCATGTGGCCGTCTTTGTAAAAGGTAGTCGTTTTTCCGTCCGGCTCGGTCAGGGATCTCCTGCCGTCTGAATATTCGGTTGCAACGGATCCGTCGGTGGTGCGGATAACATTCGTTCCGTCGGTCTTTCCAAGGTATTGGTTTCCCCTGTAATCGACGCCTTCCTTTGAACCGTCGGCATGGACGGTGGTCACGCTTCCGTTGTCATATACAGTAGTCACTGATCCGTCTTTTCCCCTGTATTCAACATATTTTCCTTCGAAAGCGTCGTCCGGAATGCCGTCTTCTTCACCTGCCGCGATGCCCATTATCACAGAGCAGATGACAACAGCGGCCATGAGGAGAAACGAAAGAATCAGAATGATTTTCTTTTTCATTATTTTCGCCCTCCCGTCTTTCCGAATATTTCGCTGAGGGTGCCGAATTCATCCGAGAATGACACTACGGGGTTGTCGTCCCGTTTTTCCTCGATCTTTTCGGCTCCGCCTCCTCCGGATATGAGGTTGTATACTGCCGATGCCGCTTCAAAATTCCCGATGTCATCGAGCCATGATGCATAATTTCTGAGAGAATCCAGACTGCCGGCACTTCTCCTCTTCAGAAAACCGGGAAAAACAAAAGCCGTTACGAGAAAAGCCGCAACAAGGATCACCGCGATTATAGGTATGGCGATCCAGCCTTTGCTCTTCTTTTTAATTACAGGCACTGCGGGAACCGCATAGCCTTGAGGTGCTGCCGGTACCTGTTGATATACGGGCGCAGGTCCGTATTGCATATTTGCGGGAGTTCCGTGATTTGATGGCGGGTTTGGAGCGCCTTGAGCGGTGGCGGAGCCGCACCGCGGACAGAAAGCAGTGCCTGCAGGCAGCTCGAGACCGCATATCCCGCAGAACGACTTCTGCTGTTGAGGCTGTATCTTTGCCCCGCAGTTTCCGCAAAACCCGGAGCCTTCCGCTACCTGAAAGCCGCAGTTAGGACAAAAAGTAGGCATTTTTACCTCCTTATTCAGAATCTGAAGTTTTCTTAATACGATTATATATCATTTTTATATGAAAGAGGGGAAAAAAGAACATGTGTCATTGACACTTAATTGTCAACATGCTCTCGGACATGTAAGCCATATATGAGAGGACCGCACCGGGGCCTGAGCATCCGATGCGGCTGAATCATCTAATTCTTTCCTCCCCAGAAATCATTTGTTTTTACAAAGCCGTGAAACCAGTGAGGCGATATGCGGACGAACTCTATATCGTATTCGTAGTCGGTGACCTCATAGAACAACTCCTTGCTCGGGTAAAACATATTTGTTGTATAGATAAGGAAGTAGTTTTCATAGTAAGCCGGGTCGAAGATCACGGTATTTTTATATGCTCTGATATAAAAACCCAAGTCACCCGAAACCTTTTGTCCGCCCCGAAGTATATCGTCGATCTTTAACGCCCTATCGTATGAATAGTCCTCAATGGTATATCTTATCTCTTTTTCCGACTTCATCTTTGCATAAACCCTATGGTCTAGCGGAAAAAACTTGATGAACTTCGGCTCATCGTCTTTATCGCACAAGGATGTATATTGCTGGTATGCTATGTTTTTGAATGATGTGAAATCGCCTATATTAAAGAGCAGATCCGTATCTTTGACATAAGTAACGGGATCGACAAATGTAATGACGGTGATTCTGGTGCATTTTATAAGCGTGAATAATACG
>CACXBN010000169.1 GCA_902765885.1 uncultured Ruminococcus sp.
AGCAATATAGTATATTGACTGTTTCTTTTTGTGTGAATCCCATATCAAGAAGCTTATGATGGATATGGCCTCTGTCAGGTTTAAATGGGCTTTGTTTCTTTACTAATCTTCTTACTATGGAAAACAAAGTATCAAAAATCGGTATCGCAAAGATAATTATCGGTATCAAGAACGAAAGCATTGTATGAAGTTTAAATGTTCCGGAAATAGAGAATATTGCCATTGCATATCCGAGGAACAATGCGCCTGTATCACCCATGAATATCCTTGCAGGGTTTGTGTTGAAAGGAAGAAAGCCAAGACATGAACCAAGCATGATCGCGAATATTACCGCATTTATGTAATCTCCCTTAAGAAGCACTACTAAGAATAAGGAGCCTGTTCCTATTGCTGTAATACCGCAAGCGAGACCATCTAGTCCGTCAATGAGATTGATGGCATTCGTAAGCCCGACTATCCAAAAAATAGTAAGAGGAATGCTGAATACTCCGAGAGAATAATATTCTCCCAAATAAACACCTTCAATCTGCATTCCATTCAGAACGGCAAATATAGCCGTAACTATCTGAATGAAAAGTTTTATCCAGGCGTTAAGTCTGAAAATATCATCGATGATACCTGTAAGGACAAGTACTCCTCCTCCGATCCAGACAGTGATAAGTGTTTTTGAAAAATCGCCAAATATTGCTGTCGTGATCAAAAAGCTGATATAAATAGCCAAACCGCCAATTCTCGGAATCGGTTTTTTATGAACTCGTCTTGAATTAAGAGGAACATCAATGGCTCCTATTTTAAATGCCAGAACTCTAACTGAAGGAGTAAGGGCATATGCGATCAATGCGGCACAGATAAATGCCACAACGGTCAGTATTATCTGAATTATCATAACTTATAATTATTAGTTCTCCTCATTAATTCTAACACAATATCCTGTTCCGACAAAATTCGGAAAATTAAGTGTGTATGCTTGACCTACTCTGACATCCGATCCGTTCACTGTAAACGCTGCATCAGTCTCAACGGCTTCAGCCTCAATAGTAACGGAAATAAGGAGTTTACCGTCCACAATAGATACAAATTCTGCTTCATTTTCATAGTCATAGGTTATAACCTCGTAAGGAATCGACTGGATACCTACGACCGTGCCAAAGCCCACTTTTTTCACATCATATTGTACATGGTCTCCGACAGAAATTGAATTTGCAAATATTTCATCAATATTCTGAAATTCCACTACATACTGAATAGTTGTTTTCTCAACTGTATTATCATTTGATTTATTATTTGAAACAAAATAAGATACAACAAATATAATTGCCGCAACTATGAGTAGAATAATAAGGATATCAATTAAGTTAATTCTGAGTTTTCTTTGTTTCATATCATTGAACCACCGTTAGTTTTTCTTTATCAATATCACTTTTTTTCTTTTTTTCAATAATTATATCCGAATCATAAGATGTGTCAGCATCATATCTGACTGCATTATTTTCATTTACTATGTACATTCTGCCTGATTTTGAATAAGCAACCACCAATCCGCAAATCAGCCAGAACATGAGAAACAATCTGTAATTATACCATGAATAGTCTGTAAGTCCCTGTATAAGGACGGCAAACAGACCGCACAATGGACCAGCTGTTGACATTTTCAGCTGTAGTTTTGTAAGTTTCGTTATTCTGTTGCTATTGTAACCGTGGTCGGAGTTGCTTTCGATTCCCAAATCGCCTTTTAACAGGACGTTTTCGTCAGATAGCAGTCTTAGTTCTGAAAAGGCAGATTTCATTACCAAAAACAGGAAGATCAAGAATACTATCAAGCCAAACAGTCCTAACTCGAGCGTTATCTGGAAAAAGAGATTGTGAGAGTGAGGTGCAGCTTCAACACCCATATATGAGTAAAGCGGATAAACCCTTCTCCATGCATTTTCCCCGATTCCGATTCCGGTGAACAGATTATTCTTAATCATGTTGACTGCAGCTTGCCACGTATAAACACGATATGATGTAGATGAATCTGCCATATTTCCTATACTGGTGATTCTCGATAATATCGATTGAGGCAAAAAGGTTACTGCAACAGGAAGTGAAAGGATTCCGGCAAACAGAAGCCATATTGATCTTCTGTGCCAAATAAGGATCAGGATGATAAGAGCAACGACTAAAGCCAGCCAAGCTCCTCTGCTCCATGTCAAAATCAAACACACACCAATAATTGCAGAACAGATCAAAGCATATAACCGCCTTAAGCCTTCTCCTTTGCCAAAAATCATGGCAATTGCTATAGGAAGAATTATAATCAGATATTCTCCCAGCATGTTTGGGTTTTCAAGAGTAGATACAGCTCTTCCTGCTATATTATCGAACATTTCACTGTCTATCCAGGCTTTGGAAGAATATCCGATACCAAGGTAGTAAGCAGCTATTCCGTATATGGAGTTTACGGTAGCTGAAAGCACTGCCCCTACGGAACATTTTATGATCCATTTTCTGTTGTTTGGCAAATGAGCGACCAGGAAATATGACATCATAAGACATGTCATCAGTAAAGCAGGCTTAAGCGATTCTGATGACAGTGATATTAAACCTCCGAAAAGAGTAAGTATCATAAAGCCTATCACGGATACATCTATGATATCAAACTTGAATATTCTTTTTCTTCTGAAGATCTTTAAAGCAAAACAAAGAACAGAATATATAACAAGTGCAGTCAGTACCATGGTGGGAAGCCATGGCATCAGAACAAATAATAAAACCGCACCGATTTCCGGTTTTATGAGTATCATGTAAAGTGATACAATAACAACCAATCCGCCAATGATATAGATCGGGGAAACCCAGAAAGTGAGGACAGAGAGTACGAATCCGGTAATCATGGCAATTAAAGTGTGACCACCGTTTATCTTATACCCGTAAAATACGTCTTCCTCATATTCAAAAAATGACAGTAATTTTATTCCCACATACGAAGAAGTCAATGCCTCATGCAGTGTTTTTTTCGAAAAAGCAATCGGCAGTGAAGCGATAATAAGAATAATAAGTATAATAAAATCAAGCTTAAGAATGTTCTCAAGGGGTCTGTTATTAACTATATTCTTTATTATCATTATGACAGATGAATAAATGCCGAACGACAGCAGAAAAATTCCAATAACTTTAAGTCGGCATTCCAAAAGTGAACGGAAGAATTTTTTTACACTATTAATAATAAAACTGTGTTCTATCAACTCACATATTACATGACGAAGATCAGAAAAGAAAAGAATGATCTTAGACTTGCTTTTTCTTTCTTTAAATAATAAAGATTTTTGATCATCCGTATAGCCTGTAAAGATGAAACCGAAAAATCCGTTTTTAATCAGATTTCTGAGAAATGTAGTAAATCTGTCCAGCATCGATAAAATGATACTGTTCTGAACAAGTCTTGTAAAGAAGTTCGTTTTATTATTCATGCACTCTTCCCTCCTTTCGCAAATTACTGAAAAATTATGCGATAGTTAAATCACTTTAATATCATCCAGTAATTCGGTTTTGTTGCCAAGATATACTTTTTCAATAAAGTCTTTAGCAGCACATTTCCTGTAATCTATCAGTGAAATAAGCGGTGAATAGCAATTAGCTCTCCCGAGGTGCTTAGAAGAAATGAAGCCTTTGCTGATAAGTCTGTTTATAAGGGTCAATACCGTAGTCAGCTTTATTCTTTGAAGCATGGGAAATCGATTAACTATCAAGCCGGCAGAAATATACCGCTCTCCAGAATTATCCAGCGCCCAAATAGCCTGCATAACCTCCAATTCACTATCCGGGAGCTTTGTGAAAGTTGTTTCTTCCATATTTATCTCCATGAATTTTTTTGAAACGCACCCTAGATTATACATAATTGTGCTACATATGTCAAGCTTTTTTGAATTATTGACACATGACAGATAACGCATTAACTTAATATTGTTAGTTAATTATATTCTTATTTTGTTTTAAATAATAATCTGATTGTCATTATACATTTAAAATTTAATATATAAAACTGATACGTTACAGTTGTGAAATGCGGTTATTCTGATTATTGACTTATGTTTTCCTAACTGTTATAATAATTCAAACTTTTGTATATTTTTTCATTTATAAGAGGCATTGATATGACATATATTCCTTCGGGATATAAGACAAAATTATCAGTATATGAGACTCAGATCGTAATCGATCATATTAAAAAGTATTTTCAGCTGAATCTCGCATCAAAACTCAACCTGAAAAGAGTATCTGCTCCATTATTTGTGCTTGAATCATCAGGATTGAATGACAATCTTAACGGAATAGAAAGACCTGTTTCCTTTGATGTACCGGCAGTTAATCAAACAGCACAGGTAGTTCATTCGCTCGCAAAGTGGAAAAGACTTGCTCTCAAACAATATGACTTCTATGTTGGAAATGGCTTATTTACAGATATGAATGCCATCAGAAGAGACGAAGAACTCGATAATCTTCATTCAATTTATGTTGACCAGTGGGACTGGGAACTCGTAATAGATAAATCCATGAGAAATCTTGACTTTCTTAAGTCAGTAGTAAAGAAGATAATTGATGCAGTATCAGACACCAATGATCAGATTAAAAAAGAATTCCGAGTACTTAATTGTGAAATAGACAGGAATGTTTCGTTTATAACGACTCAAGAACTCGAAGACATGTATCCGGATCTGACGCCTAAAGAACGCGAAAATGAATATGTGAAAAATCACCATACAACATTTTTGATGCAGATAGGCGGTGCCTTAAAGAGCGGGAAAAAACATGACGGACGTGCTCCTGACTATGATGACTGGAAGCTGAACGGTGATATACTTTTATGGAACGACGTTTTGGATACGGCATTCGAGATATCTTCAATGGGTATCAGAGTAGATCCCGAGACACTTGTTCAACAGCTTAAGATATCCGGATGTGAAGACAGAATGACTCTTCCCTTCCATAAAGCTCTTCTTAACAACGAACTTCCGCTTACTATCGGTGGCGGTATAGGACAGTCAAGGCTGTGTATGCTTATAATGCAGACTGCGCATATAGGTGAAGTTCAGGTTTCTATTTGGGATAAGGATACGCTCAGCGTCTGCAAACAGGCAGGAATCCGGCTTCTCTGATAAATATAATAAAAAAAAAGAAGTTTATGCATTTGATTGCTAAACTTCTTTTCTTATTGTTCATTTTACGACGATATTGACTATTCTTCCGGGAATGTATATTTCTTTGACTATATGTTTTCCTTCGATAGATGCAATCACTTTTTCGTCTTTTTTCGCAAGTTCAAGAGCATCAGCCGCACTTGCTTCTACCGAAACCATAATTGTTGATTTCAATTTTCCGTTGACCTGAACAGCAATCTCGATTTCATTGTCCTTTGTTTTTTCTTCATCATATTCCGGCCATGAAGCAAGCGAAACAAAGTTTTTCTCACCCAGTGACTCCCAGATCTCTTCACAGATGTGAGGAGCGAAAGGACAAAGAAGTTTTATGAAAATTTTCAGTTCGTCTACGGTGAGACTTCCTTTATCAGTAATCTCATTGAGCAGTGTCATCAAAGCAGCTATAGCCGTATTGTACTTAGTGTCTTCTATATCGGAAGATACTTTTTTAATCGTTTTATGGAAGCTGCTCTCGAGTTCAGGTGTTGAGCCATTTCCGTGAGCGATATCAGGAAGCGATGCAATTCTGTCGAGGAACCTCTTGCAGCCTCTTACGCTGCTTTCGTTCCATGGTGTAGCTGAAGCATAGTCTCCCATGAACAGCACATAAATTCTTAATACGTCTGCGCCATATTCCTTGACTACATCCAGCGGATCTACGACATTCCCTTTTGACTTACTCATCTTATCTCCGTCAGGGCCTAGAATAAGTCCCTGGGCAGTTCTTTTTGCATAAGGTTCATCAACAGGTACTTCTCCGATATCATAAAGGAAATGATGCCAGAAACGTGAATAGATCATATGTCTGGTAACATGTTCCATACCGCCGTTATACCAGTCAACAGGCAGCCAATACTTAAGTGATTCCTTAGATGCAAACTCTTTGTCGTTATGCGGATCGCAATATCTGAGGAAATACCATGAAGATCCTGCCCACTGAGGCATTGTATCTGTTTCTCTTTTTGCGTCATGTCCGCATTTCGGGCATTTACAGTTCACAAAGCTGTCAATTTTAGCAAGCGGACTCTCACCGCCTTCACCGGGTTCAAAATTCTTAAGTTCGGGAAGCTTTAAAGGAAGTTCTTCGTACGGAACGCCTACCATGCCGCAATTCGGGCAGTGTATGATCGGGATAGGTTCTCCCCAGTATCTTTGTCTGTTGAAAGCCCAGTCCTTCATTTTATACTGAATGCCTTTTTCACCTATACCTTTTTCGGCAAGATACTTTAACATTCTGTCGATGGCTTCTTTCTTTGTCTTGATACCGTTGAGGAAGTCAGAATTGATCATCTCACCGTCTCCGGTGTATGCTCCCTCATCTATATTTCCGCCTTTGATTACTTCTATGATATCAATGCCGAATTTCTTTGCAAATTCATAGTCTCTCTCATCATGAGCAGGAACTGCCATTATTGCACCGGTACCATAACCCATCATGACATAATCCGAGATATATATCGGAATCTCTTTCCCATTAGCAGGGTTTACAGCATTGATTCCGTCTATTCTTACTCCCGTTTTGTCTTTTGTAAGCTGAGTTCTTTCGAATTCAGTTTTTTTCTGACATTCTTCCTTATATCTATCAAGTTCGTCAATATTCTTTATGATGTTTCTGTTTTTCTCGATAATAGGATGTTCAGGCGCGATGACCATGAAAGTAGCGCCAAACATCGTATCACAACGTGTCGTATAAATACGAAGCTCATCTTCACATCCCGTGAGCTTGAAATTAACAAATGCACCTTCCGATCTTCCAATCCAGTTTTGCTGCTGAAGTTTGATATTCGGAAGATAATCCACTTTATTCAAGCCATCAAGAAGCTTATCAGCATATTCGGTGATCCTAAGATACCAGACATCCTTCGATTTCTGAATAATGTCACTGTGACATACATCACATTTACCTCCCTGTGAATCTTCATTTGACAGAACTACCTTACAGTTCGGGCAATAATTGACAAGCGTTTTGGCTCTGAACACGAGTCCGTTGTCAAACATCTTTCTGAAAATCCACTGAGTCCATTTATAATAGCCTTCTTCTGTAGTGTCAATGACTCTTGACCAGTCGAACGAAAATCCTACTCTTTTAAGCTGTTTCGTAAAGTTGGCTATATTTTTATCGGTAACTATTCTGGGGTGAGTATTTGTTTTAATGGCATAGTTCTCGGTAGGAAGACCGAAAGCATCAAAGCCGATTGGGAAAAGGACATTATATCCCTGCATTCTTCTTTTCCTTGAAACAACTTCAAGACCAGAATAAGCCTTGATATGACCGACATGCATTCCGGCACCGCTTGGGTAAGGGAATTCAACCAGAGCATAGAACTTTGGTTTTGAATGATCTTCAGTTGCATTAAAGACTTTGGCTTCTTCCCATTTTTTCTGCCATTTGGTTTCTACAGTATTAAAATCGTATTTCATAAGAACCTCATTTCTCAGTCTTCGGTGATCAGAGATGAAATATCATGTTCTGTTGTATCTTGATACAGTTTTTCAAGATTATAAAACTCCCTTGCTTCATCAGTAAACACATGAAGAATGACAGATCCGAAATCTTCCAGTACCCATATTCCCGTTTCTTCTCCTTCGACATGCGAAGCTTTGATGTTATAATGCTCAAGTCTGAATTCAACTTCATCTATCAAAGATCTTACTTGGGTTCTTGAAGTTCCCGTGCAAATGACGAAATAATCTGCAATAATAGTTCTGTCTTCCACATGAAGCATTTTTATGTCTTTAGCTTTTTTAGAATCCAGAATAGCAACTATGAATTCAGATATTTTTTTTGAGTCTGTGAGCTGAGCAGAATCCAATCCTTCTTCATAAGGAATCTTAATATAATTATCCATTTTAAATCCTTTACTATTAATATTGCGGAATGTAAATAGAGTCTTCGTCCACTTCTTCGCCGTTATATACCTGATCAAGTACTATGGTTGAAGGAGAGGTATATACATAGTTTATTGAAGCAACATCCGAATCGTTGAAAATAGTATTTCTGTCAAAGATAGCATCGGTGATATCTTTGTTGTAGATGTTAAAGTAATCGTTTATGGCATTGAGCATGCCTTCTCTGTTCAACACGTAGTAACTGCCTGATGCATCGATATTTCCGGGTGCTGTCATAAGCGAGACTTCCGACAGATTGATGGAAAGAGACTGCTTTGCATAATAGATAACATCGGATATGCTCATGTCTGTATAAACATTATTTACGACCTCAGTAGCTAGATTGTTAAGAGTATTTACATCTATGTTTTTAATAAGCGACTTAACTTTATTAAAGAATGCGGTAATAAATATCTTCTGTGCATTAACTCTTCCCAAATCTGCCTGTGCCCATCCGCTTCTGTATCTTACAAACATCTCAGCATGATATCCGTCAAGAGTCTGATATCCTTCTGTGAGATTTATATAGAGGTTCTGATCAGGATCGGAGTAATGCATCTCTGCAGGAACATAGAGAGGAACACCGCCTATGGCATCAACTATGCTTTTAAAGCCTTCCAGATCAACAAGTACTTTATGATGAATGCTTATGCAAAGACTTTTTTCGAATATTTTAGCAAAATCATCAAGAGCGCTCAGGTAATTCTCATCTGTGTACCAGGTTGTCTGAGCTAATCTCATGTTTTCATTCAGCAGGTTTGAATAAACTTCGTTGATCTTATTCGTGTAAAGATATATATTTTCGTCAGACAATTCTATATGTGTGTCACGAGGAAGCTGCATAACCGATACAGCCTTATCCCTTGCATTGAAATTGACTATCATGATAACATCTGCAAGGAAAGCAAGTTTATCATGACCTACGACAAGTATATTATATGATTCATCGTTATCTATTTTATATCTGCCGTCTGAAGGATCCGCGGTCTCATGTGCCGACGGATTTTTTGATGTATCTGTATTCTCTTTTGTATCCTCGCTGTTGTCTGTATCAACAACAGGGTCGGTATTGAACGGTACTTCCGTTTTCTGTCTTGGCTTATATATGACGATCCAAGCCACGACAAGCAGAATAGCCATACATAAAACGAGAATTATCGAGATAAGAACCCAGTGAACGGGTTTATATTTTCTTTTCTTCTTATTTGTTTCATTAAAAGTTTCAGATACGTCCTCATCCTCATAATCATCATCAGGATAGTATTCTTGAACCGATTCATCTATATCTTCCGCAGATTCATCAAATTCAAATTCTATATCTTCTTCATCATCGTATTTTTTTCTTCGCATATTTTTCACCTGTCATGTTAATTAGAATGATTTAAAAGATAGATAAACCAGTTCCTGGCAAGAATAGTATCACTATCTATATATTTTTGATTATCCGCCAGATATCTGACTGTAAAATCAAAAGACATAATCATTGTTTTATAAAGTATTTCGAGTTTATCGGAAGCTTTCTCTATGTGCTCATAAAAATACTGCCTGAGCATCCTGCATGAATCATGTTTTCTTGTCTTTTCAATATAATCAGCTAGATAAATAATCGCTTCAAATATAGTCATCCTGTCGTGCCCGGTTGTATGAAATCTGATGGCACTAATAATTTCGTCATTGACGTATCCGGTAAAATTTCTTTTGGCAAAATCAGCTCCCGTTATAGCATGAAGAACATCAGGAGAGCATATTTGATAATCGTCAAGTATTATACCAAAATCATTGCAATATTTCAACTGAGCATCATCAGTTAGATTCTTGGTTACATCATGAAGCAGCGCTGCGACTTTTAACTCATTGATTCTCTCGGGAATAAATATAGTTCCAAGAGCTTGGGCCTCATCGGCAACAGAGAGCGTATGAATGTATCGCCTGTCGCTCAAATAATCTTTTACTTTATTCGAGATGTAATCAATATCATTTTGAGATATGTTTACTTTTATATTGTCCATATATTTTATATTAAAAGTGATATTTTTCTTTTTTCTTTTTTTGTGGATTTTCTGAATAGAATGATTTTTCTGCCTATTACGGAAACAACTTCAGAACATGTTTTAACTGCGATCTCTTCGGCGCTCTCACGAGGGTCAGCATCAGAATTGTCAAGTACCGATATTTTAATCAATTCACGTGCTTCGAGAGCATCATCAATAGTTTTTATGATCTGCGGAGTGAGCCCCCCCTTGCCAATCTGAAATATGGCATCTGATTTAGAGGCTTCACTTCTCAAAAAAGCCCTCTGTTTGCTAGTCAGCATTTTATTCTCCTTCAAAAACAGATATCATTTTTTTGATAAACTCTCTTATTGCTTTCCCTCTGTGCGAAACAGAATTTTTCTGTTCATTTGTAAGTTCTGCGAAAGTTTTGTCAAACTCCGGATAGTAAAACAGAGAATCATATCCGAATCCGTTCGAGCCGGTTTCTTCCGTTGCTATATATCCGTGACATTCACCTCTGACGACCATGGCATGATCGCGTCTGATACCCAGAAAGTCCGACGCTTCTTCGGTAATCTGCCATTCTTCGGGTATTCTCAGATTACTTCCTTCCGGCAGAACGAGAGCCATTGTACACACAAATTTCGCTTTTCTGAAATCATGTTGAACTCCCTGCATACATTCAAGAAGCTTCATCCTGTTTTTCGAGTCATCGCAAGGTTCACCTGCAAACCTTGCGGAATAAACTCCGGGTGCTCCGTCCAGATGATCGACCATCAAACCCGAATCGTCGGCAATGCCGAAATATCCGAGTTTGGCAGGTACCGATGCTTTAATGAGAGCATTTTCTTCAAATGTTATTCCATATTCGACGATCTCGTCATTAAATCCGATATCCCGAAGAGAAGATACTTTTAAATCTATAGACGGATTTTCAGATAATAAAGTTTCTATCTCAAATATTTTTTTCTTATTGTTTGAAGCAAGAACAACAATATTATTCTTCATACTCTTCATATTCTTCGTCTTCCTCTTGATATTCGTTATCTTCAGCATCTTTAAGTAAAGCAGAAACAAACATCTTTGCATCAAACGGTCTCATATCGTCTATTTTTTCTCCGACACCGATAAATTTTACCGGAATATCGACTTCGCTCTTTATCGAAAATACTGCACCGCCTTTGGCAGTTCCGTCCAGTTTTGTTAATACAAGCCCAGTAATATCAGCAGCTTCCTTGAACTTTTTGGCCTGCATAACAGCATTCTGGCCTGTAGTAGAGTCAAGAACGAGTAATGTTTCACGGTCTGCATCCGGAAGTTCTCTTCCGATGATTCTGTTAATCTTGGCAAGTTCTTCCATTAAGTTGCTCTTATTGTGCAATCTTCCTGCGGTGTCGATTATAAGTACGTCGGACCCTCTCTTTTTAACAGCGGAGATGGCATCAAAGACAACAGATGCGGGGTCAGCCCCTTCGCTCTGCTTGATCAGTTCAACACCTGCTCTGTTGCACCAAACTTCAAGCTGATCTATTGCAGCGGCCCTGAAAGTGTCTGCAGCGGCAACCAAAACTTTTTTTCCATCTTTTTTCAGACTGTTTGCAATCTTTCCGATAGAGGTCGTCTTGCCTACTCCGTTAACACCTATAACGAGAATAACAGACGGTTTTGTGTCGAGCTTAAGAGGTTCACCTTCTCCGATTTCATCGGACAGGATTTCAACAAGAGCATTTTTAACTTCATCAGAATCTTTGATATTTTCTGTTTTGATTTTGTCTCTCAATGACTCTATGACTCTCTCGGCTGTTGGCGCACCCATATCGGCCATTATCATTATTTCTTCCAGCTCTTCAAGCAGATCTTCATCTACTTTTCTGAAGCTCTTTATAACATCATTTATCTGTCCAACAAAAGCATTCTTTGTTTTTGACAGTCCTTTTTTTAATTTACTGAAAAAACCCATTTTATACCACCATATATTATATGCTATTTGAGAAATTCATCTGCCGAATCCCCTGTTTTCAGTGTGAAAACACGTGAAACTCCGCTCTGCTGCATTGTTACTCCATACAGAGTATCTGCGATATCCATCGTTCCCCTTCTGTGAGTGATCATTATGATCTGCATCTCTTTTGAGTAATTCTTGACATAACGTGCTACCCTTGCCACGTTAGCTTCATCAAGAGCAGCTTCGATTTCGTCAAAAATACAGAACGGAGAAGGATTGACTTTTATCAGTGCAAACATAAGGGCTATTGCGATAAATGCCTGTTCGCCTCCTGATAAGAGGTTAAGATTTTTAATTGTTTTTCCGGGAGGAGCTGCATTTATTTCTATTCCGCTCTCCAAAGGATTCTCTGGGTCGGAAAGAATAACTTCCGCGTGTCCGCCGCCGAACAGCTCTCTGAACACTTCGTTAAAATACTTATTTATCTTGACAAAAGCTTCCGAAAACTGGGTCTTCATTCCCTGCTCGATTTCTGAAATAACTTTTATAAGATTATCTTTGGAATTCCTAAGGTCATCAAGCTGTGTTTTTATATAGCCGTATCGATCCTTGACTTCAATATATTCATCAATGGAATCTATATTGACATGACCAAGAGATTTGATCTTAGCCTTCAGATCTTTAGCCATGTTTTCGTATGTTGCCTTTTCGCCTTCAACAATAACATGGCAACTGTTCTCATCGGCAAATGTAAGAGCAGATGCATATGTGAGCTCATAGTCTTCCCACATTCTTGCGCTGAGTTTATCATCATCGTCCCTGATCTTTTCAAGGGCACTTTCATTTTTGGAATGAGATTCAAATATGAGATTTCTTTTATTATTCTGCTCTACTTCAAGTTCTCTCAGCTTTGTTCTTTTTGCGCCGATATCATCGATCTTTTCAACAAGTCCAAAACGTTCTGCTTCCAATGCTTTAACTTTATCTTCAAGTTCATGTGCATCGTCCTGTCTGGTTTTAGCGGTCTTCGCAAGTTCTTCTATTTTGATTTCGGCAGCATTTATCTTGTTTTTATGAAGCTCGAATTCAGATACAAGAGCTTCTCTGTGAGAATTTAGATCTTCAAGATTTGTTTTTAAAGAATCTCTTTCTGCAGTCAGCTGTGCGATTCTTATTCTGGATTTCTGAAGATCGCTTTCAAGACTTCTTACTGTTATTTCAACGTCTCCCATATCAGCTGCGAGAGATGTTCTTTGTGATTCAACGGATTCTATCAATAACTCGGTATTCTTGATATCCGATTTTATTGTTTCGATCTCAGCGGTAACATCATTGCTGCTGAGATTATCCTTATCATTTTGCATTACTTCAATAAGACCGCTTATAGCTTTGATCTCACTCTCCGCGTCAACATATGCCTTTTCTTCTGCTGACCTGAGAGAAGAAATAATGGATACTCTTTCTTCCGAAGAAGACAACTTGTCGTTTAAGTTATCTAATTCTTCACTGATGACTTTTCCGTTCTTCCTTATTTCATCGAGTTTGTTTTCAGAGTCTTTAAGTTCTTTTGACAAAGAGTCTATCTGTGCGTTCCTTTGCAATACACCGCTGTCTTTCTTTGCCTGACCGCCTGTAAAAGATCCACCTGAGTTTATCTGCTGACCATCAAGCGTAACCGCACGCAGCTTCCATTTTGTGCTCTTTGCTGCAACTGTTGCATTATCAAGATTGTCAAACACAGCTACTCTTGAAAGAAGCGAACTGATTATATTATCGTATTCACTTCCGCATTTTACTAAAGAATCGCCCCATCCCAAGAAACCCTTCATTGTGGAAACATTTACTATTTCAAAATTCCTGTTTTGCGGCTGTACAGTTGTAATCGGATAGAATGTAGCGCGGCCTGCATTATTGATTTTGAGTAGTTCGATTGCTTTTTTAGCACTGTCTTCATCGTCCGTCACAATATTCTGAAGTGCGCTTCCCAGTGTTGTTTCAATTGCCAAAATGAATTTATCTTCCACTTTGATTAAGTGAGACAAAGGTCCGCGGATACCATTAAGGTTGCCGTTTTTGGCTTCATTCATTATATATTTTACACTGTTATAATAGCCGTCAAAATGCTCATGCATTCTTTTGAGCGCAGAAACTCTGCTGTTTAATGCTTCATACTCAATAAGTGCATTTCTTTCATCATTATCGGTATCGTTTTTCTTTTTAAGAACATTCTCAATATCTGATTTAAGATCGGTAATAATCTTTTCCTCAGACTTGATTTCGGAATCATAAACATCCATCTGAGTCTTTGCTGCTTCTGATGATTTTGAAAGCTCAGATATTTTTGCATTGTAATCTTCAATGCTGTTTTCTATGTTTTCGATTCTTTTTTTCTCTTCTTCTACATTGTTTACGATAACATTGTATCTGATATTATGATCTGTAAGAACTTTTTCAGATGACTGCTTGTCAAGCAACAATGAATCTATCTTTTCGGAGAGATCATTTATAATATTGTTTTTTGCTTCTATCTCCGAAATAATTGTTTTTTCTACTTCCTGTTCCGAGGAAATGTCCGATTCCTTCTGAGCGATGGTTTTGTTTATCTCGGCAATCTTATTGTCTTCGTTTGTTATATCGTTTCCGGATTTTTCCAGGGCACTCTTCTCCCTTATTATCTGCTCTTCCTGGCCGGTCTTTCTTTCGGAAAGCTGTACTGCATCTGTTTTAGCATTTGCAAGGTTTTCCTTTGCGGAAATAATTTCACTGTATAAAAGATTGCTTTTCTCATTGCATTCTGTATACATCTCTTCAAGTCTGGAAACTTTTTCGGATGTGATCTTCAGAGAATCATCGGCCATTTCAAGTTCATGTTTAGAGATAGCAAGATTGCTCTCGGCTTTTTCAAGAGAATTCTTTATTCTGTCCGATTCGTATATCCACAATGATACGTCTACTTTTTTCTTTTCACCATAAAGATCCAGATATTTTCTTGCCTTTTCAGATTCTCTTTCCAGCGGACCGATTCTCTTTGCAAGTTCAGATTCAATATCCTCTACCCGGCTCATATTTATCTCGGTTTCGGAAAGTTTTCTCTGCGAATCATTGAGCTTATGCCTGAATCCAGATATTCCTGCGCTCTCCTCGAATACGGTACGCCTGTCCTCGCTCTTTTTAGACAATATTTCCGCTATTTTTCCCTGCCCTATAATCGAATATCCTTCACGGCCAATACCGGTATTCATGAATAATTCGAATATATCTTTCAGTCTGACTTTTTTTCTGTTGATAAAATACTGACTGTCACCGCTGCGGAAATATCTTCTCGTTACTGTTACTTCATCATAGTCAGATTTAAGAAGTTTAGGCTCTCCGCTGTTATCAAAAGTAACAGATACTTCAGCAAAGCTCATGGGTTTTTTATCATTTGCACCCGCAAAAATGACATCTTCCATTTTGTTTCCGCGGATATTTCTGGATGAAAGTTCTCCGAGTACCCATCTCATTGCATCTGTTATATTTGACTTGCCGCTTCCGTTGGGACCGACAATCACAGTAGAACCGCTGTTAAAATTAAGAACGGTTTTTTCCGGAAATGATTTGAAACCATGTAATTCAAGTGATTTTAAATACAACTTCAGATCCTCCAAACAAGGTATCATTCAATTCTGATTGAATATGGTGTTAATTTTATGTCTTCTTCGATTTCGATTTTTTTGATTTCGTATTCTTCTTTGAGTCTGTCTATGTTGCATCTCTTATGTCCGACTGCTTTAGAAACAGCTCCGGACGGAACA
>CACXBN010000170.1 GCA_902765885.1 uncultured Ruminococcus sp.
CTCTGAGAAACCAGTGGTGTAGGTGTTCCTGCTATTTTGAATACCTGTCAAAATAAATCTGACGTCTCTTCTTCTTAACTATATTGTAAACGAGAAGAGCAACCAATGCAAGAATGATTATACCGCATATGACGTAGATTTCGGTTCCTATATTGCTTTCTATCTTCAATTCTTCCCATAGATCATTCATAAGCATCAGCTTGTCCTGGGGAAGATTATAAAAGAATTCCATATTTGACGGATCGAAGTCGTAAAGAATGCCCATAACGTTTTCGTGCATCTCAGACATGTCATCGATGTATTCTTCGTTTTCATATACGAGGGAATTCGGAGATGCGTAGCAGATATATTCCGCGTTTGCGATTGCGATTTCTTCATCCAGCATAAAGTTTATGTATTCGACCGCCAGATCATAGTTCTGGCAGCTTGTGGGAATGCACATTGCGTCGACGAATACGTTTGTTCCTTCTTCAGGGTAGTAGAAGTCGAGATCTTCGTTGTCTTCATACATTGTAAGAAAGTCGCCTGCGTAGTACGGGGCAACAGCGGCGCTGCCGCCTTTCATCTTATTGAAAACCTCGTCCATGACATATCCCTGAACAAGAGGTTTCTGCTCAAGCAGAAGATCAAGAGCCTCTCTCCATTCATCCTCATTTTCAGAGTTCACGCTGAGTCCGTGATAGAACTGAGCGGTACCGAATGCATCACGAGGGTTATTGAACTGCAGGATGCTGCCGGAATATTTTTCATTCCACATGAGATCCCAGCTGCCGATATCCTCTTCATCCACCATTGAGGTGTTGTATATGATGCCTACCGTTCCGTAAGTGTACGGGACTGAGTATTCGTTCTCAGGGTCATAGTAAAGGTTTTTGAAATCTTCAGAAATGTATTGGTAATTCTCGATGTTTTCGGCAGGAGAGAATTTCTGGACAAGGCCCTCATCTATCATTCTGGCCACCATGTAGTCAGACGGAACTATAACGTCATATTTTACGGCTCCGCTTGACAGTTTGGCATAGAGGTCCTCGTTGCTTGAAAATGTTGAATAGTTTACTGTTACATTAATTCCGAGCTCATCACGGCAGTATGCTTCAAACTCGGCATTGACATCGAGCGAATCTTCACTTCCGTCTGAAATATATTCACCCCAGTTGTAAACGTAGAGCGTGACCGATTTTCCGGATGACTCTCCGTCGCAGGAGGTAAGAAACAGAGACGGAATCAGAAAGAGTGCTGCTGCGATGATTATGCAAAAGATTTTTTTCATCACTGTGCATTCTCCTTTCCCGACAGGAGTTCACGCATTTGTTGTCTTCTTTTTTTGGCTGACGATTTTTTGGGCTTGGTCTCTTCGCCTTTCTTTCCCGCAAAATTAACAAGCAGAAGCAGCACCAGAATAACGAATACCATGAGTGCACACAGTGCATACATGCTGTACTTTACTTCATGCGCAGTCTGGTTGTATACATAAAGCGGGAGTGTCTGGAAGTCCGGTGAGCTCACGAAATGGCTTATTACGAAGTCATCGAGCGAAAGTGTGAAGCCAAGCATCAGTCCGGAAATGACACCGGGAAGAACCAGCGGCAGTTCGACTTTCATGAATGTTCTTCCAGGGGGGCAGCCGAGGTCAAGCGCTGCTTCGGTAAGATGGATGTCCATCTGCTTGAATCTGGGAAGAACGGATAAAATTACATAAGGAATATTGAATGTTGTGTGCGATATGAGCATCGTGGTGAATCCGAGCTTCTTCAGAGGTGAGAACGGAACCGCCATTGCCGCGACAAACAGAAGCATCATGGAAACGCCCGTGACGATATCGGGATTCATCATCGGAATGTTTGTGAGAGATCTTATGACGCCTCTTAGGAACTTCGATCTCATTTTGTTGATTCCGAATGCTGCAAGCGTGCCTATCACGGTCGCAAGAAGTGACGAACTCACTGCAAGGACAAGCGAATTTCTCAGGGCATTGAGGGCAGCCTGGTCACGGAAAAGCTCTACATACCACTTAAATGAAATTCCGGTAAACTTATTCAGTGTTCCCGCATCATTGAACGAGAACAGTATGAGAATGATTATCGGAGCATACAGAAGGATAAAAATGATCCATGTATAGATTCTGGAGAGAGTTTTCATACTATAATCTCACCTCCGTCATCCGAGAATTTATTCATTATCGCAACCGAAATGAGAATCAGTATCATCATAACGAGAGATATTGCGGCACCTACATTGTATGTGGATACATTCTGGAACTGTCTTTCGATCGTATCACCGATGAGGTCGAATGATCCTCCGCCCAGTTTCTGGGAAATATAGAATGTGCTTATGGAGGGAACAAACACCATTGTTATGCCGGAAACGACACCGGGGGCTGAAAGCGGAAGTACGACCTTGGTTATGGTTTTGAAATTGCTGCAACCGAGATCGCTCGCTGCTTCAAGAAGTTTCGGGTCCAGTTTTGATATGCTCGTGTATATGGGGAGGACCATGTACGGCAAAAAGTCGTAAACCATTCCGAGAATGACGGCGCCTGATGTTCCTATCATCTTGACACGGCCGATTCCGATCACCTCAAAGAGTGAATTGAGAAGACCGCCGTTGTCGAGAAGCGCCATAAGGGAATATGTCCTGATAAGAAGGCTTATCCACATCGGGAGCATCAGCAAAACAATGATTACTTTCTGAGTTGAAGGCTTGCACTGTGAGATGAAGAATGCAAGCGGATATCCTATCAGAAGGCATATGACCGTTGCTATAAGCGCAAAGCATATTGAGAGCACGAATATATGTGCATAACTTGACAGCATCGAAATGTTGTCAAATGTAAAATTACCGTATGTATCTGTGAACGCAAAGAATACCACGAATACCAGAGGGGCTATTATAAAGAGAATCACCCACACGATATGAGGTATGGCTGCGAAAGTATCCAGAAAAGAACGTTTCTTCATCAGACTTCTTTCGCCTCCTCTATGGTCTCCTCCTTTTCATCTTCATCCACGATTGACAGTTCGTCGAATTCTTCGGAATATGACGAATAGTCACCGATGAGACCAGAATAGATCGACTTCTTCATAACGTGGATAGCATCGGGTTCAATGAAGAGACCGATGACAGAATCGGGTGCGCAGTAGTCTGTAGTCTGGATCATCCATTTGAATCCCTGGATGTCCACGATTATTTCGTAATGTACGCCTTTGAATGTAACTGACGTGACTGTTCCCTTGAGCATTCCTTTTTCCACCGGAACGATATCGACGTCCTCAGGACGCACTACTATGTCGACGGGTTCATTGGGCTCGAATCCCTTGTCAAGACATTCGAAGGTATGACCTGCGAATTTTGCCTTGTAGTCTGCTACCATGATACCGTCGAGTATATTTGATTCTCCGATGAAATCAGCTACAAATGCGTTGACTGGTTCATTGTAGATATCTGTCGGCGTGCCGATCTGCTGAATCTTTCCGTCTGCCATGACAACGATCGTGTCTGACATGGAAAGGGCTTCTTCCTGGTCATGAGTTACGAAAATGAAAGTGATTCCCGTACGGTCATGAAGCGCTTTCAGTTCGTTCTGCATGTCCTTGCGAAGTTTCAGGTCGAGAGCAGCAAGCGGTTCATCGAGAAGCAGGACCTTAGGATCGTTTATAAGGGCTCTTGCGATGGCAACTCTCTGCTGCTGGCCACCGGACAGATTGCCTACCTGCCTCTTTTCGAAGCCCTTGAGATTCACGAGCTCCAGCATGCTCTGGACTTTTTCGACTATTTCCTTTTCCTTGACTTTTTTTACCCTGAGTCCGAAGGCAATATTTTCGAACACGTTCAGGTGCGGAAAAAGTGCATAACGCTGAAAAATGGTGTTAACCTCTCTCTTGTACGGAGGAACACCACTCATGTTTTTCGAATCGAAAAACACTTCGCCCTCTGTCGGTTCGAGAAATCCCGCGATGAGTCTGAGCGTGGTCGTTTTGCCGCACCCAGAGGCCCCGAGCAGGGTTACGAATTCACCGTCGCCGATTGACAGATTGATGTTGTCAAGAACGGTGTCATTGTCACCAAACCTGACGGTGATGTTTTTCAATTCAATGATATTCTTTTTGTTTTCCATTTTTTGCATCCCCCTTTGCGGCAAAAGACCACGTGTAGCCGTATTACAGCTCTGCGCGAACCCACATTCGACTAATCATAGCCCCCGCAAAGAGTTTTTTACAAACACGGATAAACCGGTTGTCGCTATGATTTCTCAGATGCAGCCCAGCAGAAAGGTATGCATCACGGTTCTGTGAAAACTGTCGGATGTGAACATCGTATTCAATTTTGAATGTCTCCGGTTTTACTGACGGAAGACTTACAGATGTTTTTGAAATCCGGGTGCCTTTGCGCGCACCGGAAATGTAAGCACAGATGCAAAAATCGTGCATTTAGCATTATACTTGCATAAATGCAAAAGGTCAATGATTTGACACACTTTTTTCATAATTTTATAATATTTTTTCAAAAAAGTTTCCGAAAAGTTGCTGCTGAGCCTCATATCAAAAAAATGCGGCTTCCTTGTCCGAATAATAGTGTGCGCGATGTTTCTTTTGTATTGCGATTTAGAGTGGATTTTAGTATAATATGCATTGAGAATATCCGCGGTGGTGACATATGTACATCCATACGGAAAACTCGATTAATTACAGATGATAAGGGGCAGACATCATGAAGAAACTTACGGTTTTTGCTATTTGCGCGGTGATACTTGTTACACTTGCTACTGCTGTTTCAGCAGCTTTCGGTACCGTGGTAGAAGCAAAGAAGGCAGAAACGGCACCGAATCTTAAATTTATCGATGAAACATGGGGAGAACCCGTAGCAACCGGTATTACATCCAAGACCGAAAACACATATCTGTGGCATTACTGGTCAGAGTGGGCGGATACCGCTATGCACAGCCACAGCGGAACCGGTCCTAACGGAAGAACAACGTTCTATGTTGAAGATGAGCCGATGGACCTTTATATGCTGTGGGATGATGACTATTTCTATTTTGCGCTCAAGGCGACCGATTATGAAATAGTCGGAAACCCTTCGTTATACAGGGGAGACGGCGTGCATCTCTGGCTCGAACCCGCAGCTGACGTGTCTGACCCGAAAGAAGGCGTCAACAATAACCAGCAGGCATATGACTCAAGACTGTTTATCTGGACTCTGGGTTCGGATGATTGGAGCACTGACCTTGTCAGCTCTGCCGCGATCATAGATCCCTCTCCGATTATCAACGTGGATCCTGACGAAGTTGGCGGCAAGGAATACTTTGAGGCCATAATAGCCATTCCGTGGACTCATTTGATAAAAAGCGACAGCCTCAGGGAAATACTTGTAAGAAAAGGCAGTGAATTTGCCATTGCTTTCATGAGGACTTCGGCAACTTTCCAGACCTGTCTTGATATGGATGGCAACGTTAAGGATGACCAGGGGTATGCAGGTGGTCTGTGCTGGGGCAAGTTCCTCAGAAATAACGACGAAGAATATGCAAGACCTACGAACAAGAGCCTCAACACCGTAAAACTAAGCGGTGAATATGCAGACCAGACAGCAAAACCTGCTGAGACCGAAGACACAACTCCTCAGGATACAACCCCGGAAGATACCACGCCTCCCGTAGCGGCAGATCTCAGCGGAGTATCTGACTGGGCAAAAACAGAGGTCGAGGCAGCTGTAGCGGCTGGACTTGTTCCCGAATATATCCAGAAAGACTGGACTTCTCCAATCACCCGCGGACA
>CACXBN010000171.1 GCA_902765885.1 uncultured Ruminococcus sp.
AATGTAATATGCCTTGAAAGGAATAATGGCTGTTTTCAATCTTGGCTGAGAAACAGCACGTGGAACGGCGATAGACCATTCGCGGGGAGTGAAATCAGTATAGCCGTAATGGAAAAGCGCTGATTCTACGCAAACAATCCCTTCTGGGATAAGGCGGGAGAGATACTCTGCTTCCGTAATATCGAGGTTCCCGGCAAGCTGATAAAACCCGTGTCGAATGCGCTCAAGCACTCCGTCGGTTACGAGCTTTCCAATGTCGGATTTATAAAGCCCGGCGGCAAGAAACTCGGAGGTTTTTGCTATGCCGCTGGATTCATTTATCACTTTTTTTGCAATTTCGGCTTTGGTCATCGCTTTATCACTTTCTTATTACAGATTCGGCAAACTGATTGATGATAATAGTATAGCACGGAACCGGATAATAATCAATACTTTTTTCGTACAATTTTGTAAATTTGCGAGAAAAAGGTAACTATTCAGCGATAAAATATCAGTGGCTACGGCAATGAATATATATACATGCAATATACATGGTTTGTAGATGCCTTAATCTTTCGCATTTTTCTGTGTTATGAGATGAACTATTTTTTGTGCAAAACGCTGAATTTTAAAAAGTTCTAATTTGCTATTTTTCACAAAAAATGGTATAATACTTGTAGAAAACAATAAAGAATCTGTGGAAAGCGAGGGTTTCGATATGGCTTCTAACTATACAAAAATCATGTACAAAGACTATGAAAAAATAATAGAAGAAAACGAAGCTCTCAAAAAAGAATTAAAAGAAACAAAGGAAAAATTAAAACAGACCGAAAAAATCGCATCGACACAGCCACAGTTGATAAAGGAGGTTGAGGAACTCAAATCTCTTCTGGCAGATGCTCTTTTAACGATAAAAATGCTCAAAAGCCAGAACGAAGCACTTACTGAAGAGGTTGAAAGGCTCAGGAGCATCATCAACAACGACAGTAATAACTCCTCCATACCACCATCTCAAGACAAGAAGAGTGTCAAAAAATCAAACGAATATAATTCACGGAAGAAGACTACCAGAAAGAAGGGTGGCCAGAAGGGACATCATGGCAGGTCCATGTCTCATGATGATATACAGAAAATACTTTCCACACCAGGCTGTGAGCACATAATAAAGGAAGTCGGAAAAGGAGAGAACTACACTTCGAAATACGTTATTGATATGAAAATCACTCCGGTGGTAACAGAATACCGCTTTTATCACTCATGCCCAAGCGGGAGTTTCGTATCATACGGAAACAACATAAAATCAATAGCAGTATCATTGTATGGTATAGGCGTGATGGCGTTCGGAAGAATATCATCATTCATAAGGGATATAACTGAGAATGTAATAAAAATATCTGCAGGGACTTTATACAGTTTCTGCAGTAATTTTTCTGATAAGGCAATAACTGAGATAACCAAATACGAACAATATCTTCAAAACCAATCCTTCCTGTACACTGATGGCACAAACATAACGGTTAATGGAGATCAGCAATACATTCGGAACATCAGCAACAGTCATGCGGTTGTATATTATCCGATGGAAAGGAAAAACATAGAAACTTTGAATGGAATAGAGCTGCTAAGGGAGTATAAAGGGACGCTGATCCATGATCATGAGACAGCACTGTATCATTTTGGGTTACGACATGCGGAATGCAACGCGCATATCTGTCGATATTTAACGAAGAATTCTGAAGATACCGGGAATGATTGGAGTGAAGAAATGAAAGACTTTCTTGAAAACGCATACATTCGAAAAAAAGAAGCAATTTTAGAAGGAAAGAATAGTTTTTCAAGGGAAGAACTGGCAGAATATACAGCGATTTATGACGATATCATCAAAAAAGCAAAAATTCAGAATAAAGGTACAAAAACGAAATGGGCAAAGCAAGATGAAATGTCGCTCATTCGCAGGATGGAAAAATACAAGGAAAATCATCTTATGTTCATTTATGATTTCAACATTGATTATTCTAACAACTTAAGTGAAAGAGATCTTCGTAAGTGTAAGAACAGACAGAAAATGTCGGGTGGTTTCAGATCGGAAAATGGATGCAAGATGTATTGTATTATCCTAAGCATAATCGAAACTGCCAAACGCAGAAACCAAAGTGGCTTTTCAGCTATCAAATCTGTCTTTGC
>CACXBN010000172.1 GCA_902765885.1 uncultured Ruminococcus sp.
CATCTTCAGTGATGAAACGCTTGTCTTCACACCGAAAGGAGATGTTCTCTCTCTTCCGTCCGGTTCCACTCTCATTGATTTTGCATATGCAATACACTCTGAGATCGGAAATCATATGATAGGTGCCAAGATCAACGGAATGATATCTCCGATCGACAGAATACCTCAGACCGGTGACATCATTGAAATCATGACGTCGCAGGCATCCAAAGGGCCCAGCAGAGACTGGCTCAACATTGTAAAAACAAGCGAAGCCAGATCAAAGATCAGGGCATGGTTCAAGAAAGAAAAACGCCCTGAAAACATTAAACTCGGCTCTGCTGAACTCGACAGGGAACTGTCAAAATTCAGAATAAAACCGACTGATGCCCAGAAAGAGGATATTCTTTCAGAAACAGCAAGAAAGCTCGGAATGAAAGAAATCGACGATCTGTATAATGCTGTCGGATACAACGGCATAGCAATGACCAAAGTGGTCGCAAAGCTAAAATCCGAGTACGACAGGGTCGTCAAACCTGATGAACAGCCTGTTATTACCGATACTTCACAGGTTCCCGTAAGGAAAGATAAAAAGATAAAGACAAGCGGCGGCGTAATAGTTGACGGAGAATACGGATGCGAAGTCAAATTTGCTAAATGCTGCAACCCTCTTCCGGGAGACGAAATCGTCGGGTTCGTTACCAAGGGATATGGAATATCTCTTCATAAAAAAGACTGCCCGAATGCGGTGGCCGGTATGGGAAATCCGGATCAGAGCGGAAGGTGGAAGCATGCGGAATGGGATACGGACATCCCGCTCAGCGAGGGAAGACCACTGTATGAGGTGACAGTTCAGATATTCGCGGAAAACAATCTTATGCTTATTGCTAACATCACCGCGGCTCTTGCCGACATGAAGGTCTCCCTTCTGTCGATCAATACCAAAAAGAAAGATGACAACGAAATATCCATAATGCTTACTGTAGGGTGTAAGAATGCGGATCACTACAATATGATCATATCAAGACTCAGGAACATTGAGCACATACACAGTATAGCAAGAGGACATTCGTGAGGATAATATGCTTGCGGTCGTACAGAGAATAAACGAAGGAAAAGTAACGGCAGACGGCGTGCTTACTGCCGAACACAGGGGCCTCGGGCTGCTTGTGCTGCTCGGAGTTGCAGCCGGAGACACTGAAGATGATGCAAATCTACTTGCCGAAAAAATCAGAAAGCTGAGAATTTTTTCTGATGACAATGGAAAAATGAATCTTTCTGTAGAGGACATAGGCGGGTATGTGATAGTTGTATCCAACTTTACATTGTGCGGTTCATACAGAAGAGGGAACAGGCCCGATTACATGAATGCCGCAGCACCGTCAGATGCAGACAGACTGTATGAATATTTCATTTCGTTGATCAGGAAGAATATAAGTGAAGTCGGAACAGGAGTTTTCGGGGCAGATATGCAACTCAGTATCACTGCGGACGGACCTGTTACTCTGCAACTTGACTCGGAGGTCCTCAAGGGGCACAGATGATAATCAGAATAAACGGAAACATAAAAAAATACTATGTGGAAACGCTGGCGATGATGTTCTTCCCGGGTGTCAGGTTTCCGGAGAACGAGAGCGACAACACAGACGGACTCATATGTACCGTGGTATCAGAACGTGGTGACGATAACACACTTACCTCCTCAGTTGAACTGGTCTCGGGAGAAAGAAAAGAAACAGGCCTGTCAAGAGTGAGCCTTGATGAATACGACTCTGAAACAGCGGAAAAAATAGCTGCAGGAGACTCATTTTTGAAGGCGGGAGAAAAGCTCACCGGCATCAGACCTCCGTGGGGGATACTTACGGGAGTGAGGCCTGCCAAAATTGCTACGGAACTTCTTGAAAAAGGATATGATGTCAAAGAGGCTGCGGATGCCATATCAAGGACATATCTGACACTCGGCCCAAAGGCGGAGCTTGCATCCAAGGTTGCTCTTGCCGAAAGAAAACTGATTACAGATCAGACGAGAGAAGAGTGCAGTGTGTATATAGGGATTCCGTTCTGTCCGACAAGATGCGCTTATTGCTCGTTTGTGTCATATACATCGAAAAAGCTGCTTTCACTTATTCCGGAATATCTTGAAGTGCTGTGCAGTGATATAGCCGATCTTTTCAAACTCATAGGAGATCTTGGAAAAAATGTCGCTTCGATATATATAGGCGGAGGGACTCCTACCGTTCTTGATCCGCACCAGCTTGAAAAACTGCTTTCAAGGATTTCCTTGTCTGCTAAAAGCTCAGGAGTTTGCGAAAACATCAGAGAGTTCACGATGGAAGCGGGGCGTCCCGATACAATTACGGGAGAAAAACTGAAAATAGCATCGGAATACGGCGTTTCACGCATAAGCGTGAATCCGCAGACTCTCAACGATGATGTTCTGAAGATCATAGGAAGAGCACACAGTGTTGATGACTTTTACAGAGCATATGAAACAGCTTCAAAGAGCGGGATAAATGATATAAACATAGACCTTATCGCAGGGCTGCCGGGAGACAGCGAAGAATCATTCAGAAACACGGTTGACTCGGTCGTCTCTCTTGCTCCTACTAATATAACGGTCCATACTTTCAGCGTTAAAAAATCGTCGGTATTCCGGATGGAAGAAAGATATGACGCTCTTTCACCGCTTGCCGGAAAATGCATAGAATACTCTCAGCAAAAACTTCAGTGCTCCGGGTATGAGCCGTATTACATGTACCGTCAGAAGAATACCGTCGGGAATCATGAGAATGTAGGGTATTCGATTCCGGGACATGAGGGACTTTACAACGTATATATGATGGAAGAGGTCCACTCGATATTCTCAGCAGGAGCATCATCAGTCACTAAATTCGTATCACTGCCTGATGAAGAAGGAAATGTCCGGATAGAAAGATTTTTCCAGCCGAAATATCCATATGAATATCTGGAAGAACATAAGGAAACGGGTTCCAGAACAGAAAAACTCAGGAAAGAAGCGCTTGCTTTCTTTTCCTAAAATATGAAAGGAAAATGGGGAAAACCCATATCAGTTTATGATAAATCTTGATGAATTCATGCCGTCAGCCATTACCAAAAGACACGACAGGATCAGAGCAAGGATGATGGTGAAGAAGTGCGAAAAGGAATTCAACAGAACTATAAATGAAGCTATAGAGAAAGTGTTTGAGGGCGAAGAAGAGGTAAAAGTCATAACTCTTGCAGGACCCACCTGCTCCGGAAAGACCACTACTGCAACAAAGCTTACCGACAGGATCGACAGGAGCGGAAAGAACGCGGTTATGCTCTCAATAGATGACTTTTTCCTTGGAGGCGAAGACAGAAACAATATCAACAAAGAGGCGCCTGATTATGATTCTGTAAAGGCTATCGACCTCGATTATCTCAGAGTGTTCATTAAGGATCTGCTTGACGGAAAGACAGTATACATTCCTCAATACAGCTTTGTGAATCAGAAAAGGAGCGGATATGAGGAGTTTATTCCGGATCCGTCTGACATATATATCTTTGAGGGGATTCAGGCAGTGTATCCCGAAATAACATCACTTCTTCCGGAGGGATACCGAAGCATATTCATATGTCCGAGAGATGATGTTTCATATAACGGGGTGATACTTAAAAATCATGAACTCAGGTTCTTAAGAAGGATAGTCAGAGACTATAAATTCAGAGACGCGTCTCCCGAATACACTTTTCATCTTTGGACAAATGTCAGAAAGAACGAAGAGGAAAACATTTTTCCTAACGAAAAGAGCGATATTTATATCAATTCATTCTTGATGTACGAGCCATTTGTCATTTCACAGTTTGCACTCAGACTGTTAAGAGCAGTTCCGGAGGGAAGCCCGTATAAGGATGAGGCAGATGAGCTGTATTCACGTGTCATGGCATACGATGAGCGCTTCTTCAGCGCCAAAATGATTCCGCACAACTCAGTCTTCAGAGAATTCATAGGATATGACGACGAATAAGAGTCGCAGGAGGTTATCCACTTGGAGATAAAAGAACTAAAGGAAAAGCTTCTTAACGAGAAAAAACACGATTTCAACTCTCTTGTCGAACTTGTCAGCGTTTTGAGAAGTCCCGAAGGCTGTCAGTGGGACAGAGAGCAGAACCATCAGTCGATTCGCTCTGACATTATAGAGGAAACATATGAGGTGGTAGAGGCAATCGACAAAAATGACAAGGATCTTCTGAAAGAAGAGCTCGGAGATGTTCTTTTCCAGGTTATGTTTCACAGCCAGCTTTCAAAAGAGTATGGGGAATTTGATATCGATGACGTGATAGACGGCATAGTAGCGAAAATGATCTACAGACATCCGCATGTGTTCGGAAACGTCAAAGTCAGCGGAAGCAGCCAGATTCTGGAAAACTGGGATGTGCTGAAGGGGAAGGAAAAGTCAAGAAACACGGTGGAAGATGTCCTTAAATCCGTCCCCAAGCAGTATCCGGCATTGATGCGTGCAAAAAAGATAGTAAAGAAAGCGGAAAAATACGGAGTTGTAATCACTACCCGTGAAGATGCGATCCGTGAAATAACCGAAAAGGCAGCCATGCTTTCCGAAGCGGAAGGCAAAGAAAAAGAAGCCCTTATTTCCAGAATCATTTTTCTTTCCGTGCTTATAAGCGACAAGGAAGCAGATGTGGAAAAGGACTTGGGAAAAGAGACGGAAAAATTTATAGATGATGTAATCAAAAAGGGAAAAAATGAGACTTGACAAATTTCTGAAAGTATCGAGAATAATCAAAAGAAGAACGGTGGCAAATGAAGCATGCGATTCGGAGCATATCGAGGTCAACGGTAAAACAGCAAAAGCTTCTTATGCCGTTAAAGAAGGGGATATCATAGCCGTAAAATACGGGGAAAAAACTGTCAGATTCAGGGTGCTTGACATAAAAGAGCATGTAGGAAAATCGGATGCTGCACAACTTTATGAGGTAGTTGCGGACTGATAATGCAAATAATTGCTGTTTTAATAAAAATGACCAATAAAACAGTTGAAAATTATGTGTTATTGTGCTACGATAAATATATACAGATTGATTTGTTCAGGAGGGAGACTATGGCTAAGTTTATAAAAAGCACACTGGGAAGAGTAGCCCTCATCGCTGTCGTGCTTGTGCTGATTATAGGGGCAGTCTCTTTCAGAATGAAGCAAAACGAACTTGCGGAAAAAGCTGCAGTTCTCGAGGAACAGAAAAACACTCTTCAGAACCATGTGGATGAGATGAAAACCGACCTCGAAAGCCCTTTCGACGAAGAATATGTCGCAAAAATAGCCAAGGATAAACTGGGGTTAAGGTACCCTCAGGAGATAGTTTATTACGGAAACGACAACTGAAAACACAAAAAAAGCAAAGGTGAGTCTCATGAAAGGCTCACCTTTTTTCACTTATTGATTTTCGTTTCTTAAAGAAACTATTTCGTCTTTGATTTGCGTCATTTCGGAACGTATGGAGCTGTATCTTTCACCTATTATGCGGTATTTTTCATCCGATATTTTCCCTTCGCGATGCTGCTCTTTCAGTTCGCTGACAGGTATTTTTTTAAGTTCAGATGCGAGCTCTATATATCTTTGCTGAAGCTCTTTCTCACGTGATTCCGATGATTCGCTGATGTCCATTGTATCCCGGAACACATTCTCACCGGAGTATGAGACCTGTTTCGAAAGTCGTCCGGTTTCAGTCTGCTTTTTCTTCTGCTTTTTCTGATTTGCAGGGACCTGCACTGCCTTTGCCGTTTTTATTCCGATGAGTCCGTGCCACCTTCTGTAGACTAATATTCCGGCGGCAGTCGCAAACACGGCGAATATCAGTCTGAAGATGAAATACGGTGAGAGATTCAATTCAATATTTGATGAATTAAATAACGATTTAAAAATCACATACCCGGCAAATGAAATTAAAATGGATATATGAACATACTTTATGCCGGATGCAATTTTACCAATGTGATTCTTGTTTCCTGTTTTACGCAGGGTAAGAAGGGCCATGACTGTCCTTGAGGAAAAGACTATGGCAATGACATCAAAAGAAAGAGCGATAGTGTTGAATGCCACAGAGGTAACATACAGCACAGGCTTGATTTCATATGATGCTTTTCCGGCGTCTGCGAAAGTCGCAGAGAGATGCAGGAAAGCCTCTGAGACAAGACCGGAAATGCTTAAAACAGCTATTATTACATAGACGGCTGTGGTGATGCGTATAAGCGATACAAGAACTTCGGAAAGAGTGAACATCTTTATGGAATTTCTTTTTTTGGTCAGCTCACGTGCCATAAGTGCAGCGCAAATCACTATCTCCAGAACAGGAACCGCATATTCAGTATGCAGTCCTATTATGCATAGAAATGACACCGCAATGGCAAGGATGATGGCCATGGTGACAAATGTCGGCCAGTTAAACGGATAATCACCTTTTTTTGTTGCATCTGAATTATTTGTTTTGGTATTTTGGATTTTTATCTCTTCAAGAGGATGCAGTTCACCGATTTTTTTAATGTATACTGATGAAATCTCGGGAAGATCTTTGACTGACACATCAAGTAGTTTCTTTTCGGAGATACGGTGAACACCTCCGACATTTAGGCGTGTGGAATCAGATGTTCGGGAGCGGACAGCCAGAGACAGGGAAGCCTTTTCGAGTTTTCCGAGGTTCCTTATGACCGCGGGACCTAACAGTTCTTCTGCCGGTTGTATTGCACCTGAAAAGACATTTTTGTAGTTCTGAAGGGAATCTATTATCTCAGTGTGATCAACATCGGGAAACTTTTCTCTTATTCGTTTGAGAACGGTGTCGTTGATAAGTTTTTTGTCTTTTCTTTTTGATGCTGCGAGTCCCGTGATGAACAGAAAATATTCCGCTACCTCAATTTCTGAATTTCTTGAAATATTACTTTCTGCCAGGATCTTAACAGTTTCATCACATGCTTTATCAAAAATATCTGTAATTTCTTTATTCAAATCATTCACCAAAAAAATGTTATATGTCACGGTTAATTATACAACCTGGAGGGAAGAAAGTAAATATTTTTTGTCATTCGACAGGAGTGCTGATTTTTACATCTGATTTTCCAAAAACGTAAGAATACAATATGGAAAATAATATTGACTGAAAAAAATCAGTGTGATATACTATGCGTTAGCATAGGCTAACGCAATGCGGGTTCCGGATTCACCGTCAAGAATACGGTGACTGCCTGCGTCAGGGAGGAAAAAATGACACTCAGAGAATTAAAAAAAGGTGAAAGCGCGTTTATTGTGAAAGTCGGTGGTGAAGGCGCGCTTAGACAGCATTTTCTGGATATGGGAGTGATACCCGGGGCAACGGTCAAAGTCGTTTCTTTTGCCCCCATGGGAGACCCGGTTGAATTGCTGCTTCACGGATATAAATTGACACTAAGGCTTGAAGAAGCAGAAAAAATAGAAGTTGAAATAAGAAATGAGCAGACGAAAATAGATGATGAAGAAACGATAAGCAATGTTTCAAATCATCCCGGACTCGGCGAAGGAGGAAAATTCCATCTTCCAGGCAGTGGGGATCCTCTTCCGGACGGAACTCTTTTGACTTTTGCTCTTGTAGGAAATCAGAACAGCGGAAAAACCACATTGTTTAACCAGCTCACCGGTGCCAACCAACATGTCGGAAACTTTCCGGGGGTCACGGTCGACAGAAAAGACGGACAGATCAAGGGATATCCTAACACTTCGATTACCGATCTCCCGGGCATTTATTCTATGTCCCCATACAGCAGCGAAGAAATAGTATCTCGAAATCACGTTCTGAACGAGAAACCCAAGGGAATAATTAATATCGTAGATGCGACCAACATAGAGAGAAACCTGTATCTCACGATGCAGCTGCTGGAAATGGATGTTCCGATGGTTGTTGCTCTCAATATGATGGACGAGGTAATTAAAAACGGCGGATTCGTTGACGTAAACGTCATGGAATCCATGCTTGGTGTGCCTGTAATACCAATTTCGGCGGCGAAGAACCAGGGAGTTGAGGAACTTGTCGAGCATGCGATTCATGTTGCAAAGTATCAGGAAAAACCCGTGAAACAGGATTTCTGCGGTATGGAGGATCATGGCGGTGCACTTCACAGATGCATCCATGCAATCAATCATCTGATAGCCGATCATGCGGAAAAATCCGGGCTGCCACCCAGATTTGCGACGTCCAAGGTGATTGAGGGAGACTCGCTTATAATAGAACAGCTTAAACTCGACCAGAACGAACTCGAAATGGTTGAACACATAATAGTTCAGATGGAACATGAGAGAGAACTGGACAGAAGTGCAGCTGTGGCAGACATGAGATTCACGTTTGTGAGAAAAGTCTGTGATACGACCGTGAAAAAGCCAAAAATGAGCAAGGCAAGGGTCAGAAGTGAAAAAATAGACAAAATACTTACAGGAAAATACACTGCAATTCCGTTTTTCATAGCTATAATGGGACTTGTCTTCTGGCTGACATTTGAGGTCATAGGCGCAGGACTTCAGTCTCTTCTTGAAATGGGAATCGATGCGCTGAGTAATGTCGTGGACAATGCACTGACGGCGGCTCATGTCAATGAAGTCATTCACGGCCTGATAATTAAAGGCATATTTGCCGGAGTGGGAAGTGTTCTGAGCTTCCTTCCGATAATCGTCACGCTTTTCTTTTTCCTTTCGCTTCTTGAAGACAGCGGATACATTGCAAGAGTAGCATATGTCATGGACAAACTGCTGAGAAAAATAGGGCTTTCCGGCAGAAGCATTGTTCCGATGCTGATTGGATTCGGATGCACAGTTCCGGCGGTCATGTCGACAAGAACTCTTCCGAGTGAAAGAGACAGAAAAATGACGATCCTTCTCACTCCTTTTATGAGCTGTACCGCAAAACTGCCGATCTACGGGTTTTTTGTGGATGCATTTTTTCCGAAGTACAAGGCGCTTATCATGATAGGACTGTATCTGCTGAGTATCATTATCGGGATACTGATAGCGCTTATTTTCAAAAAAACATTATTCAAAGGAGAGCCTGCTCCGTTTGTTATGGAGCTTCCTGACTATCGTCTCCCCGGAGCTAAAAACGTACTGCTGCTTCTGTGGGAAAAGGCCAAAGATTTCCTGCAGAGGGCATTTACGATAATTCTGATAGCAACCATGGTCATATGGCTGCTTCAAAGCTTTGATATTCACTTCAATCTAGTTGATAATTCAAAAGACAGCATTCTTGCAATGATTGCAGGATGGATCGCACCCATTCTCAACCCGATAGGACTGGGAGATTGGCGGATCAGCACATCTCTGATAAGCGGTTTCATGGCAAAAGAGAGTGTGGTGGCAACAATGGAAGTGCTTTTCGGCCAGAATATCGCGGAATTTCTTACTCCTTTGGCGGCAATGTCCATGCTTACGTTTTCACTTCTGTATACTCCGTGTGTCGCAGCCATTGCTTCAATCAGAAGAGAGCTCGGCCATAAATGGGCTATAGGAGTCGTCGTATGGCAGTGTGTTGTAGCTTGGATTGCAGCTCTTATAGTGAGACTTATCGGTCTCGCGGTCGGGATGGTGTGAGTCATGAACGCTGTTGACATAGTATTAGTAGTTATTATTGCACTGGTTTTCGCGGCCGCACTTATATTAATCATTAAAAACAGGAAAAAAGGCAAGGGCTGCAGCTGCGGCTGCTCAAATTGTACTTCAGCATGTTCTCGCTGTAACCGCAACAGTTGAGATGTGGCAAGTTGAACGATGAGATGATACTTTATCGGAATGTGGGAGGATGGTTTAATTATGGGAGATATTTTTGTTTTTTCCTTCAATATTCTTACAGACTGCTACGGAAATGAAAAGTCAGAATATTCATTTGAAAAACGCTCAAAATTGTTTAATGAACATTTCTTGAAATATAACCCGGATCTGATCGGTTTCCAGGAAGCAATGCCTCATCAGAAAAAGTGGCTTGAAGATAATTTACATGATTTTCAGACAGTGGGATGCGGGAGAGGAAAAGACTACCTTGATGAAAGCTGCGTCATTGCTTACAGAAAGAGCAGGTTTGATCTTATCACGCTTGACACATTCTGGTTATCTCCGACACCTGATGTTCCGGGATCGAGGTACCTAACTGACCAGAGTGAATGTCCCAGAATATGCACATCGGCAATGTTTCTTGATAAAGAGTGTGGCAGACTGTTCAGACATTATAATACTCATCTTGATCACATCGGTGATGAAGCAAAGAACAAGGGTATGGCTCTTATCCTTGACAGAGCTGCATCTGATTACAAAAAAATGCCCGTGCCGATAATTATAACAGGCGACTTCAACTCTGAGCCCGACAGCGATGTTTACAAGATGACAGTCGGATTTAAAAAATGCGGAGAACCTCTCAAGGATGTATCCCCTGAACACGGAGATACATATCATGATTTTTACCCCGAAAGAAAAGGGAAAAAGATAGATTTTATATTTACAAATATTGCATGTGACAGAACAAGGTCCATCATCCTCCATGATAACGAAAACGGCCTTTACCTGTCCGATCATTATCCGGTCGGTGCCCATCTCATATTGTGAAAATCGGAACGGAATGTTAGGCTGGATTATTGCCGCATAATATTAATACTCCTTTTTTCCATTTTTGCAGGAGGAAAAGTTTGGCACGGCGCGTAAGACGGCGGGAGAATCGACGTCTCGCGATGCGGAATGTTTTTTACTTTTCTATTGACGTTTGGCGCACACAATGATATGATATGAATCATAGTAGAATATTTATCGTTATGGAAGGATCAGACAGATGAGAAATGCGGAAAAAGACGAACTGGAAATGACGGCCCGGAGAGAGGCCATGCTGACGCAGGGCTTTCGTCTGTTCGCGGACAGGGGCATCGAGGCTGTTTCCATGCAGGAGGTGGCGAAGGCCTGCGGCCTGGGTATCGCCACGCTGTACCGCTACTATAATACAAAGCTTGCGCTGGTGATCGCGATCGCCGTGCGGCAATGGAACGATTACAAGGAATATATCAGCCTGCAGCGTAAAGAAAAGCATGTATCCGAAATGACTGCTGCACAGGAGCTGGACTTTTATCTGGGCTTTTATATTGACCTATACCGGGAACATAAGGATTTACTGTGTTTCAACCAGAATTTCAACAATTATGTCCAGCATGAGGGCGCAACGCCGGAGCAGCTCCGTCCGTACGTGGAGTCGATCAATGTTTTGGCTCGTTTTTTTGACGAACTATACGAAAAAGGACGGAAGGACGGGACAATACGCACCGATCTCTCGAAAGAGAGAATGTTTGCCTCCACAAGCCATATCATGCTGGCGGTGATCGTTCGCTATGCGCAGGGACTGCTGTTTTCCGGCGAGGACGAAGCGGATATGACGCAGGAGATCCTGCTTGTCAAGCGCATGATCCTGAAAGAGATCGTCGTTTCTTAAAAAAACCGGCACGACACGCCGCTTTTTGTTTTA
>CACXBN010000173.1 GCA_902765885.1 uncultured Ruminococcus sp.
AACCTTTCAGGACATATGGTCGGCAGACCGACCGTAATAATTCTTGAGGAGCAAGAAAAGCAAAGGAATATGGGATTGTTTTATATAATAAGCCGGACGGTTCATAACCTCCCAAAGATTTTTGTTATCATTATGTCAGGGGAAAACCGTATGGATCTGTTCCGGGATGTATCCCTGATGATTCAAAATGAAAAAATAGTCTTGTTAGAATCCGATGTTTGTCGTATAATTCATAAAGGAAATATAGAGGAACGGATTTCTACGTTTTTTCATTTCTGCAGATGTTAATATTACAGAAAGGAGAGCTGTCCGCTCATAGACTGAAAAGTCATGTGCGATCGGCTGCACAAATCATGAAAAAGATCATTTCGTTCATTCTGTGCATTGCAATGCTTGTCTCAACCGCAGCATTTGTCTATGCAGATGAACCCTCTTCCTGGGCAAAAGAAGAGGTAGAGGCAGGAATAGCCGCAGGGCTTGTTCCGGAAGAACTGCAGAAAAACTATACCAGCCCCGTTACAAGAGGCCAGGTAGCCGGGATGTTTATAAATCTTCTGGAAAAGGCATCCGGCAAACCGGTAGAGGAGATAATATCCGAAAAAGGTAAATCGATAGATGAAAACGCTTTCACGGATACAAGCGACAGGAATGTGCTTTCCGCGAATGCGCTTGGAATCATAAACGGGACCGGCAAAGGCAAGTTCTCCCCCGACGGCACTCTCAAAAGAGCCCAGATCGCCGCTATCATCAACCGTGTCGCAACGGTGATGGGAATAGAGACCGCGGGATACACACATGATTTCACGGATATCACTGCCAATTACTCATGGGCTGATTCCGAACTCGGATGGCCTGTTGAAGCCGGCATCATCAAGGGAGTCGGCGGAACAAAATTCAACCCTGGCGGAGATCTCACGACCGAACAGTCCATTCTCATAACCGCAAGAGCTCTGACCGCTCTTACCCGCAACGTGATCTCAGTCTATGTCAGCCCCGAAGGCAGTTCTGCAGCTGACGGAACGAGAAACGCACCTTTCGGCACGATTGACGAAGCTAAAGCATATCTCAGAAACATCGACAAATCGGAATATACGGAAACCGACATCGTACTGCTTCCCGGCACTCATGTCATTTCAAATCCGATAAACTTTACCGAGAGTGACAGCGGAACAGAGTCCTGCCCGCTCAGAATAACCGCTGAAGAAGGTGCTCTTCTTGTCGGCGGCATCGCGCTCGGAGCATCAGACTTTGTCAAAGCATCAGGCGGACTGACCGAATATTTCCCGGCAGAAGCAAGAGATAAGATAGTAATGGTCGATCTTAAGAATCACGGCTTCACCGCAGAGATGATCGAGAAAGCTCAGGCCGGAGGCGTATATCATGCTAATATTCCCTTCCTTTCAGTCGACGGCCACAGACAAACACTTGCACAGTTCCCGAATAACGACTGGATCCAGGTCAAGGAAGGCATGGCAATAGATTATGACGGAACCGAAATGCCAAAACTCACAAGCTCTTCAAGTCCCGAATACTACAGGATCAGATACGGCGAAGAGTATTTCCCTACAGTATCTTCCTGGAGCGGTACAGAGAAAATATATGTAAGAGCAAGATGGAATCATCTCTGGTGTCCGGACGACGCATTAGTTCTTGAAATATCAAAAGACACGGATCTGATGCGTGTCAGCTTTGCGGGCGGATATGAAGTAAAAGAAGAAAGCGTATGTTACTGGTACAATGTTCCGGAAGAACTTGATATTCCGGGAGAATATATTATAGGCAGAGATGCCGTGCTGTATTATTACCCGGCAGACGATTTCGAGGATGCCGTAATGACACTGCCTCTGACGAAAGACGTGTTTGTGTTCGCAGGCACTGACAACGTGATCATCGACGGACTTGATATCTCATCATACAATGGATATGCAATCAAAGCATCAGATGTTGACAACTTCACGGTAAGCGGAAGCACGATCCACTCCGGATATACCGGAATAGTGATCTCCGGATCAAATCACGATATCGATATCATGGGCAACTTCATATATGATATGGGAAGCCGCGGTATGGACATAGACGCGGGAGATTTCGAGACACTTACCCCCGGCAACCTTCATATCTACAACAACTATGTATACAACTGGTCGGTAACCGATGGATACGGATATGCGATCACGGCCTCGGGTGTAAATGTACTTATCGACCATAATGTGTGCAATTTCGGTAATTTCAAGGGCATCCATATCGGACACGGATTCAACGCTGCAATCGAATACAACGAAGTATCGGAGGCCTGCCGCCTGACTGACGACGTGGGCATCATCTCCGGCGACGGAGGCAAAGAAAACGCCAATGTAGTCGTAAGATACAATTACGTTCACGACTGCGGACCTGTCGGAACTCCCGACAAGATGGATCATTACGGAGCAATGGCTTTCTATTATGACGGCGCTTCAAGCTACTTCAAGACATACGGCAACGTGGTAAGGGGCATGAACGGAAGCGGATGCCTCCTCAACGCGGGAAGATGCAACGAATTCACGGGAAACCTTGTTATAGACTGTTCCAGATGGTATGTGCATTTAAGCGACTTCGGATTCAAATCAAACTTTGACGACAACGGACAGTACAAAGACCGCCATTATACACTGCCGGATTATGTTTACCTTGATGAATTCAAGGCAGTCAACCCCGAGCCCTCCCAGCTGATACTCGACCCTCTCGGAGTAGACCCGAGCAATCCGATGGTATGTGAGGCACCCGCCTTCAATGTGGCGAAAGACAACTGGTGTCACTTCAACAAGTACGGAAGATCAAGCAGTTTCGTAAATTACGGAGTAGCTCCGTATTATATCGAGGAATATGTATATCTCTTCGTACGTTCGGTTGACGATATCGATGTTCCCGAAGGAAGCCGCACAAATGACCACGTGTCCGTGTACAACAGCAAGAGAGAAAGCGTAGATCTCAAACAGCTTATAACGGAAACGGCTGCAGGAGTCATCTCAATAGACTGGGATACCTTTACTCAGATCGGCATAGTCGATGCTGACTGGACAATAGACACCGATATAAACACTGAAATGACTCAATACAGATAATTGTCCGGCATACGGAGAAAAAATTATGGTGGCATGCAATGCATGCCGCCATGTTTTTTTGGAGCTAAATACGGCAAAAAAGCACCTGAAGAGTGGGCTCACTGACCGGATACGCCCGGAGAAGCGGAAACCGGTTTCGCCGGAGGCTGCACGTTCCCGGTAATACGGTAAAAACCTCCCGGCAAATCCAAAATATGGTAGATAATATCCCTCTGATATAATATAATAGAGAGAGGTTCAAGCGATCATGCAAGACCGCCTATACTCTATGAATTCTAAAAAAGTCCAATTTACTGTTTCAGAGGAATATATTATGAAAAAAATCCTGTCAGCGCTTCTCATGCTTCTGATGCTGTCATCTGTCCTTTTCGGCTGCAGCAGCGGAGAGACAAGCGCAGATCCTGCCACGCAGTCACCTCAGCCGGCGGAAGGCGCGCTGGTCAGCTATCTCGGACCAGCCGGAACATATACGGAGGAGGCAGCGCGGTTTTTCTTTAACGGTTCACAAAAGTTCTTTCCCGAGGCAACAGTACCCGATGCCATAGCGGCCGTGATATCCGGAAAGTCTGACTATGCCGTGATTCCTCAGGAGAACACTCTCGGAGGAGCCGTGACCGGATATGTCGATGCTCTGATTGCCGAAAACAATATATATGTCGTGGGAGAAGTCATACTGCCGATAAGCCAGACACTCATGGGAGTCAGCGGAAGCACTCTCGAAGACATAAAAGTCGTCGTTTCTCATGCCCAGGGAATCGTACAGAGCCGGGAATGGCGGGAAAAGAATCTCCCTGATGCGGAAACGCTTGAGATGTCAAGCACGGCAGCCGCTGCAAGTTACGTAGCCGAAAAAGGCGACCGTACCATAGCAGCCGTTGCATCTCCAGGCGCCGCAGAACTGTACTCTCTCACCGTGCTTGCGGAAAACGTGCAGATAACCGACTCAAACAAAACAAGATTTTATGTACTCGCAAAAGAAAGACTTGAGGACAGCGGATTCAAAAATGCAGTATTCGTTGCGACATGCGGCGCAGACAGGCTTGATGATATCATTATAGAGATTCACGACGCGGGACTCGAGCTCGTTTCGCTCCATGACAGACCCGAAGGCAGCCGCCTCGGATCGTACTATTACATAATCGAGGCCGAAAACGCCTCAGGGATAAACCAAAAGCAGATCGAGAAAATAGAGTCGATTTCCGAGATACGCTGCCTCGGAAGTTTCAGTGTATTCGAAAAAAAGTAACATCCCCTTTATTCCGACAACTCTTCCCTCAGGACAGGCTTTGTCAAATTCAGATTTCAGTTTAAGGAGATACCGCGCATGAAATACAGCATGGCCACATTCAGACTATATGAGAGCGAATCGTTGATAGCTTGCTCTATGAGGATAGTCGTGACAATGAAAGAGGAAATCAGGGCAGACGTATTAAAAAAGGCCGCGAACGAAGCCATAAAGAGATACCCGTATTTTTCCGTCAGGGTCACGGTTGATGACGAGGGCGGATATGTACTCGTTCCGAATCATGATGAAATAGCCGTTCTGCCGGTCTCGGAAAAAGCAAGATCCTATGCGACTGACGAAGTGAACGGGCATCTGTGTTTCATCGAATACGAAGGCAGAACGATATACTTCAACATGAGTCATTCGATCTGCGGAGGAAAAGGCGTGCAGCCCTGGGTCATGACAACGGTGTATGAGTATGTCAAAGATCTGTACGGCATACTTCCCGAAGCTCCCGGAATAAGAAAACCGGGAGAAGATCTCCTTGAGGGAGAAGACGTGGAACCCACCGAAGAGATGCTGTCCGATGAACCGCCCATTTACATGGTCAAGAGAAAAAATCCTTATCTGCCGCTTTGGGAGTATATGAACGGCCTTTTTAATCCTTTCGTGAAAAACCAGAATTATTACCTTTTTAAATTCAACCAGAAAGATATCATGGCTTACGCGAAGAAAAACGACGCAAGCGTCGTATCATTCTTTTTTGTGGCAATAGCCAAAATGCTTGACAGTATCCTTCCGGAAAAATACA
>CACXBN010000174.1 GCA_902765885.1 uncultured Ruminococcus sp.
CACGGTTGAGATCCTTGCCTCATCATTTTCAGGAAGCAGTGCATATCCGTTGATATATCTTACTGCATCTTCTCTGAGATACACCGAAATCCCGTAATTCTGCCAGATCTGTTCGGCCCTGATATCGTTTTCGTATTTTTCTCCTCTTCCTATGATTTCATCAATCGGAGTATCACCCAGCGACGTTTTATCCGTATGTATTACGGCTATATGGTATTTGCCTCCGTAAAACAACTGAGTGCATACCGTATTTTTGTCTGCTTCCGTAAATCCCATGGTGAAATATGAACCATCTTCCGGTTCAAGCTCTATCTTTGCCGCACACTTGCTTGTTTTCGGATCCACTATGCATACTTCATATGAATTGCCGCTTCTTGTAAACACGACATAGTCTTCAATTCCCTTTGCATAAGCTGTCATCCATCCGTTTGACGGGGTTATGTCGCCGAGAATTCCGGTGAATGAAGTCAGGGCATTGGGCCTGTCAAAATCATAGTATCTAAAATCTCCACCCACAGAATAATCGGTAAACAAAAGTCCCCCGCCAATAGCATCTATTGCAGAATCCGCGTAAAGATGGTTTTCAAACATCCAGATTTTTTCCGATTCCAGATCGATAATCGCAGGGACAGCTATCATACCCGGGGTGCCATCTTTCTCCGCCCACACAAGGACCATCTGATCCTTTATATTGTTGTTTACATAAAAACTGCTGTATCCTTCCGGCAATGTCACATCGAGTTCTCTGCTGCTTACATCGCCTCCGTCATGCACTTCATAAACTGTAACGGATTTTCCGTTGTTCTGCATCATGATGAAACTGCTGTGACCAACCGGAAGAATGCCGTATATGAGATCTTCATTGTCGTAAACATTCAGAGTCTTCAGGTTTTCATCCATTATATAGAGCCTGTGCTCCTCACATGAGCACACAGACGGATAACCGTTGAGAATATACGGATATGCTGTCACATATTCCATATCGTTGTTCATTACCCTCAGATTTGATTCCGCAATACCGTGGTTTTCAAAATCTATATATCTCAGGTGCAGCATGCTGTACTCATCGTTGTCCGGATAAAAAACAAGGACTTTCCCGTCAGACGCCGGCGACATTTCCCCTGCAACATATGACAGGTCTTTAATAATGTCTATTTCTCCCCGGTTTTCGTAAAACTCTTCCTCGGAATAATAGTTCATAAGCTGTTCTTCTGTTTCGGGAGGAATAGTTTCGGGGACATCTGACGAATCACCGCCGCTCTCTTCTCCGGTGTCCGACGTTTCCTGACCCGAAGGGAGAGTCTCCGCAGGCTCTTTTGTGTCATCAGGACGTTTTTTTATGAAATCACAGCCTGAAAACACCAGCAAAAGGCTGACAGCCAATATAACAGATAGCATTAAGCAAATACTATTTTTCATTCCGCGGTTCTCCTTCCGAGCTTTTCAATATATTCTTCAAGGCATACTCCGGACTCGTGGATTCTGTATGCGTGATACCGTCCTACATATCTGTAATGCCAGGGTTCAAACTGGATCGTCGTAATATCGGTCTTGTTCTCGGGGAAACGGAGAATGAAACCGAATTTCCATGCATTCTCGCTGAGCCATGAATACTCGGCGCTGTACTGAAAATCAGTAGTGAACGTCCCCGTTGTATCCATATCCACGGCAAGTCCCGTCTGGTGTTCACTGGTTCCGGGTCTTGTTGAATAAGTGAGAACGATGGCTTCCGCTTCTTCTTTCGAAAGATTCGGATTGATGTCCAGTTCGTTCTGGACATATGTTTTAAAGAGATTGTCCTGATAGTAATAATCCCTGTACGCGCTGTGAACCATCATTCCCCAGAAGCCTGCCGTCTTCATTTCCATAAACAGCGCTTCAAGCGAGCGGCACGCATATTCCCTCAGCTGCTTCGTTCCGTATGTGTCCACGAAGGTTATATCCATGAGGTCCCACGGAATGTCGTATTCCGTAAGCAGATGCGTGGTGTTCACGAGAGTAAGGAAGGAATCTCTCATCTCCCCGGTCGGATTCATGTATTTTTCATATTCCGAGAGATCGTTTGCGAATGTAATTTCGGGCATTTCGGGATATTCTTCCTCTCCCGTCACATTACCCGTGTCGGATGTGCCGGATGAATTCGGGATGGGATCCGTGCTCTTCAGCCTGAAGGAAACAGGCTGATATACTATCTTCTTGCCGTCCGAGAGCTCTTCGTCTGCAAGTCTCGATATTCTGACTGACGAAGAATTTTTGTCATATGTCACCGACAGCCCGTTCATATAGTCTGAAATAAGGTCCGTGTCGACCCACACTTCATCTCCGATCATTTTGCTCGGCAGGCTGAGTTTGGCTTCCTGGCCGTTGATAATCGTTGTGATGTCTCCGGTCACAAAGAGAATGTATTCCTCTTCTCCGTTTCCCTCTGATGTTGAAACGTCATCTGATCTTATGATGAACTTCAGTCCTTCCGCAGACCCGCTTTCCGCCATTTTCAGAAAATCGGCAAGATCGTTGAAGCAGAAATACACTCCGCCGGACACAACCAGTCCACCGGCATCCGTCTTTCTCTTCTCGGTCCCTCCGTAGTAATATGATATCTTGCCGCTGTCCTTGGGCGCATCCGGTTTGGAATTAAGACTAATTACGAAAATCAAACCGACGATCAGCGCAAGAATCGCGAACACTGCCAAAAAGACAAGAAATCTGCCTCTGAATATACGAAAGCTTTCCTTTCTTGCCTCTTTTTTTTCCTGCTTTATTCTTTTTTCCTCCGCTGCCCTGCGGGAAGCCTCTGCCCGGGCGCGGGCTGAGGAATTGTTTCTTTGAGCATTTGGTCTGTTTCTTCTGTCCATAATACCGCTATTTCTTTTCCTTTGTCTCAATCAGAACGAAGAAAGGACTTTCCGGAGAATTCACCATTCTGATCTCGGTGATCCCGTATTCAAACCGGGACAGCGATTCAAAATACTTTATAAGCTCCAGCCCTTCAAGACGTCCCTCCTCATGACCGGGATAAACGGCTACGCAAAGCACCGCGTCCTCGCCCAGCATGCCTATGGCTTTTCTTACTGCCGGAAGTGTTGTCTCTCTTTTTGTGGTGAGCTGCTTTCTGTTGGCTCCGGGGAGATATCCCAGATTGAACATTCCGGCTTTTATGGGTTCTTTCACATATTCGTCCGCCCTGTCGTGAGAGGCACACACGAGGTGCCAGTTAAAAGGGCACGAACTCTCTATAAGATTCTGCTCTGTCGATGCGAGAGCGTCCGGCTGTATGTCGAACGCATAGACCTTTCCGCTCCCCCCGACGGTTTTTGAGAGAAAGACCGTGTCGTGTCCGTTGCCCATTGTAAAGTCGACAGCCACGTCTCCCTCTCTCAGATGCTCTAAAATAAACTTTTTTTGCAGTCCCAGAAGATCCGTCATTTTCAGTTGCCTTTGCCGGTTTTTGCGATTTCCGCAGCCATGTCAAACGCCTTCATGTTTACATCGAGTGCTTTCCCGGGAACACATGCGGCAACTGCTTCTCTGAGCACTTCTATATCAAATCCGAGGACTTCTGCTGCAAGTCCTATGAGAGCAACATTTGAGGCTCTTGCGTTTCCCGCCTCCTCTGCGATCTTTACGGCGTCATATGCGCGGATATCGACGCCCAGGGCTCTTATGTCACCGAGAATGTCGTCCGGATACTCTGCAGCGCCCGTGATGACCGGCATGGGATTGATCTGCTGTGTCGAGGTTACAATCACGCCTCCCGGTTTGAGATGCGGCAGCCATCTTGCGGCCTCGAGCATTTCGAAAGACAGTATCACGTCGGCATCCCCCTTGCAGATTACTGGAGAGTAGACTTCGCTTCCGAATCTCACATAGGTGACGACGGATCCGCCCCTCTGGGACATTCCGTGAACTTCCGACACCTTGACGTCATGCCCTGCATTCATTGCAGCACGGCCAAGTATTTTTGAGGCAAGCAGGGTCCCCTGTCCGCCTACTCCTACTATCATTATGTTTTTAGACATTTTTCTCTCCTTCACCATCAGCCTATGGCTCTTATACGGCACATCTGCTCACACAGGCCGCATCCCACACACATTAACTCGTCTATTACTGCCTTGCCGTCCGACATGGATATGCACGGACAGCCTATTCTCATACAGCTTCTGCATCCTATGCACTTCTCGCGGTCAACGTGAAGAGCCGGCTTTCTGACGGCTGTTTTGAGAAGAGCGCAAGGTCTTCTGCAAATAACGACCGAAGGACAGTTGCTTGCCGTTTCTTCCTTTATCACCTTTTCGAGAGCTCCGAGATCAGCGGGATCCACTGCCTTTATGTGTTCACGGCTGACTCCGAGGGATGCGCATATGTCTTCGAGCGACAGGTTCGGCGCTTTTTCGCCCATTAGGGTTTTCCCCGTCAAAGGGTTGTCCTGGTGACCAGTCATGCCCGTGATGCTGTTATCAAGTATCAGGGTCGTCGTGTTTCCTCCGTTATATACGACGTTCACAAGTCCCGTGAGTCCGCTGTGCATGAATGTGGAGTCTCCGATGACTGCGACGAATTTTTCCTCTTCTCCTCTCACCTTGCATGTTCCGTGGAGAGACGAGATCGATGCTCCCATGCAGTATACGGAGTCAATGGCGGAAAGAGGCGCTACGGCTCCGAGAGTGTAGCATCCGATGTCGCCGGATACTCTCAGTTTCAGTTTTGACAGCACATAGAACACACCTCTGTGCGGACATCCGGGGCAAAGGACCGGCGGACGTCCGGGAACAGGAGCTCCGATCTCACAGTATGAAGGCTCCTGACCGAGAAGTTTTTCTTTCAGTATCTCCTCGGAATATTCACCGCACATCGGCAGGATTCCGTCTTTTTTGCCGACCACGTTTATGCCGAGTGATCTGCAGTGGTTTTCGATAACCGGATCCAGCTCTTCGATAACTATTACGGTTTTATGCCCTGCCGCAAAATTCTTTATGAGTTCATCCGGCAGCGGGTTCAGCAGTCCGAGCTTGAGATAGTCCGCGTTCCTGCCGAAAGCTTCCTTCGCGTAGTTCCAGCAGTTGCCTGCCGTGATGATTCCTATATCCGATCCGTTTTTCTCAGTCGTATTGAACGGACAGTCTTCAGCATATTTTTTCAGCGCATCAAGGTGCTCCTCGACCACGTAATGGCGCTTTTTCGCGTTTGCCGGCATCATCACGTGTTTTGCGGCATCCTTGACATAAGGCTTTATTTCGGTTTCCGCTCTTTCGTTTTCTTCAACCGGAGATCTGCTGTGGCTTACTCTGGTCGTAAGTCTCAGTATCACGGGTGTGTCAAACCTCTCGGAAAGTTCATATGCCGCTTTTGCATATTCCTTGCACTCGCATGAATTGGCCGGCTCAAGCATCGGAAGCTTTGCGGCTATGGCGTAATGCCTGCTGTCCTGTTCATTCTGGGAAGAGTGCATTCCGGGATCATCCGCCACTCCTATCACCATGCCCGCTGAAATTCCGGTATATGCGGTCACAAAAAGCGGGTCCGCGGCAACGTTCAGCCCAACGTGTTTCATTCCGCAGAATGAACGCCCTCCGCCGATTGCGGCTCCGAGAGCGGCTTCAAGCGCAACTTTTTCGTTTGGTGCCCATTCGCTGTACATTTCTTTGTACAGCGCCGTGTTTTCAGTGATCTCCGTGCTCGGAGTTCCGGGATAACTGGATACAAATCTCACTCCTGCTTCATAAAGTCCGCGGGCGACGGCTTCGTTCCCCAGCATCAGTTTTTTCATATGTATGTATTCCTTTCAAAAGGTAGACTATTTTTTCATTTCTTCCATATATTATACACCAGCGCTCGCCACACCGTCAAGGCGGCAGACCGCCATACCACAGAAAAATGCGCTAAAAGAATACATTATTTAATTGTAAAACTAAATTCCACTGGATTTTTAATGAAGGTGGAATTTAGTTTTTCATATGATTGGTATGGAAATTAATCCTTC
>CACXBN010000175.1 GCA_902765885.1 uncultured Ruminococcus sp.
AGTGGTGGAAGGAAGACCTTCGGGACATGGTTGAAAAGGATTTCAATCATCCATCCGTATTTATGTACTCTACCGGAAATGAAGTTGCAGAAAGCGCTCAGCCCAAGGGGATTCAGTTGCAAAGAGATTTCACAGATTACCTTCACAGCCTTGATCCTACCAGACCTGTAACATGCGGAATCAATATTTTCTTCAATTTTCTTTCATCCGCCGGTTTAGGCGTGTACAGCGACGAAAAAGCAAAGCAAAATGCTGAAGCGGCAAGAAAAGCCGCAGAAGCAGCCGAACAGGCCAAAAAAGCTAAAAAGCCGAAAAAAAAGCACGTGGGCTCGGAATTCTTCAATTCAATTGCCGCAAAAATAGGGACTGATTTTATGAAGTTCGGCGCAACACTCCCGCCTTGTGACACGAAGACCCGCGATGTATTTTCCGCAATGGACATAGCCGGTTACAACTATGGGAACTGGAGATATAAAAAAGACTCAAAGAAGTATCCAGAAAGGCTCATTCTCGGCTCCGAAACCCTCATAGGTGACGCTTACGACTTCTGGGAGATTGCAAAAACCACTCCACAGATCGTAGGAGATTTTGTATGGGCTGCCTGGGATTACATAGGTGAATGCGGGGACAGCAGTCCCGAATTTTCGGATTATATGACAGACGCCCCTGAGGACAGAGTGCGCGGAGGGACATGCAGAATCGACATGACCGGAAAACTCACATCCGAAGCTGATTACACCAGGGTTGCATTTGAACTGGACAAAGGTCCGCGCATCGCTGTTTTTCCCGTATATGAAAAAGAAAAGCCCACAATGACCGGATGGCAGCTTACAAGATCGATGAGAAGCTGGACATGGCCAGGGTGCGAAGGGGAGACGGCAAAAATAGAAGTTTTTGCAAGAGCCGACAATGTCGAACTTATTCTTAACGGTAAAAAAATCGCAAAAAAATCCCCAAAAAAAGGCATCGTCCGCTTTACGGCACAATACGCACCGGGAGAGCTTGTCGCAGTTTCTTATGATAAAAACGGCAAAGAAATCGGACGTGATAAACTTGTCACTGCAGGCAATGATACGCATCTGAGCCTTGAGGAAGAAAAATGCGAATGCGCACCGCGGGAGCATATATATCTTCGTGTCAGATACACTGACTCAAAAGGCGAAATAAAGCCCATGGAAAAGCACCGTGTGACCATCTCGGCGGAAAACGGAGAGGTTATCGGAGCCGCCAATGCAAGCTGCTCTTTCAAAGGCAATTTTGCCTCAGATACATCTCCCACATATTTCGGTGAAATGCAGACCATAGTAAGAGCGGGAAGTTCCGGAACCGTGACAGTCACTGCTTCCGACGGCATAAACACTTCAAAGAAAGAAATAAAAATAATATGCAAATAAAAACGACCGACGCCACTGCGTACTGGATATGGTATCCCGGAGATTTTGAAAAATACCATGCAATGAAACAGAATTTTTCAAGAGTCGAGAGAGGATGCTCGTGGCCTGCGTTCTGGAAAAGCGAAGGATTCAGAAACAGGGTGGCTTTCAGAAGAAAGTATCACATTACAAAAAAGACTTCATTCTCCGTCCATGGCATAAAGGATTCTTACGGTTATGTCCAGGTGAATGACTTAAAATATCCCTTCGGGGAAACAATTCCCTGCATGCCGGGAGAATATTCGATATCCGTTCACATTGCATGCATTTCATCGATGCCATCCGTTTATATAGACGGTGACGTCGTAAAATCAGACACCGGCTGGAACGCTGATGACTTTTGTTTCGCTCCAGTCCCCGCCGCATTCAACAGATATTTTACTGACAAGGCAGAGGATCCTTCCGAATGGCATTACTCCGAAAAACTGTTTTTCCCTGTGGATGAAACGGAAATAAACGGCGGAGTTCTGTACGAATTCGAAACGGAACTGACGGCCGCCCTTGAAATCAGAGGCAGCGGCACTCCGGTCGTTTACCTTGGAGAATCCCGGCCGGAAGCACTCGACACAAATAATTGTTATTACCACTGCATACCCGATTCTTCATCAGGGATGTGCCCGCGCCAGGCTGTTCTGTTTGCTTTCATACCGGAATGCAAAAAAGGAGACTATGAGGTAATCGCGCATCATCAATATGTGGATATCCCCGTAGTTGCAAAATTCAGGTGTGATGACGAGGAGCTGAATCACATCTTCGATATCGCCTCGCACACTTTTTCCCTCTGCTCCGGAGCTTTCATTCTCGACGGGATCAAGAGGGATAAATGGATATGGGGCGGAGACGTATATCAAAGCCTGTTTGTAAACAGGTTCCTCACCGGCGATAAGGAACTTGAAAGGCGCTCTTTGCTTGCACTGGCAGGAAATGATCCCGTCATGACACATGTGAATACGATCATAGATTATTCTCTTCTCTGGATCCTGTCCGTTTATGAGCATTATCTTTCTTACGGAGACAGAGAATTTGTCGATTCCATGTTTCCAAAAATGAAAAGCATAATGGATCTGTGCATGTCACAGCGCGACGAAAACGGCTTCATCATCCCGCGCAAACAGGACTGGCTTTTTATAGACTGGGCCGATTTTGACAGGGACGGACCACTCTGTGCTCTTCAAATACTGCTTGCGGAAGCATACCGGATTATGATATATTTGTCTAAGGAAGACAGCTGCAGATCATTATATGGCGCTGAACGCGAGAAACTTCTAGGAAACATAGAGAAACATTTCTGGGACAGTGAAAAAAACGGTTACATTGATTCATATACTTCCGGAAAGAGAAACATAACGAAACACGCAAATATTTTTGCGGTTATATTCGGCATCGCAGACGACAAAAGGAAAAAAACCATCGCAGAAAACATTCTCCTGAATGACTCGATTCCTAAAATCACGACCCCGTATTTCAGATTTTTTGAACTTGAGGCACTTTGCGAACTCGGTTATCTCGATGAAGTGATGAAACAGATAAAATCATATTGGGGCGGAATGCTGAAACTCGGGGCAAAAACGTTCTGGGAGCAGTATGATCCCGAAAAGCCACTGGAAAAACAATACGAAATGTACGGAGACCCATACGGAAAATCATTATGCCATGCATGGTCTTCAAGTCCGATTTATCTGCTGGCGAAATATTTTGTCGGAATAAAACATCTCGGGCCCGGCGGAAAAAAATATGAGGTTCGACCTGAAAAAGCCTTTTTCAAGCGTCTGGATTGTTCTTTTCCCGTAGGAGACAGGATGGTTGAAATAAGAATATCAGGAAATGATACGATCGTTTCAGAATAGTTTGATCAGTTAAAATATGGTGAATGATTCACCTTAATTTATACGGAAGGAAACACAAAAAATGAGCGAAAAAGTCAAAAAAAGCGGAAGTTTTTTTGATAAACTGCCCCCCAGTCTTATCAAGAAAAACAACGTAACACTGATTCCCGAAGGCGCAATCGGTTATCTGGTAGGACCGACGCTTGCACTTCTTGCGAACTCAATTCTCGCGAACTACTTCAACAAGTACATGTCAGACGTGCTGCACATCAATTCATGGGCTGCACCGTTCTTCACATGGCTCCCAGTAATATCCGTTATCTTTGTTGTCCTCGGCAATATTCTGGTAGGCAGACTGATGGACAACATCAAATCCAAGGCGGGAAAGGCTCGTCCGCTGCTTCTTCTGAGTGTGCCGATCAGCCTTATAGCGCTCCTGTTCCTGTTTGTGTTCTCCCCGTATGATTCAGTGGGTGAAGCATGGCATACCGGCGCTCTCATCTGCATAGCCATCGGTTACAACCTGTGGTTTGCATTCGCATATCCGATGTATTACACCCCGCATGCCGCACTTGTCTCACTTTCGACAAGAAACAGCAAGGACAGAAGCCTTCTGGCCACGATATCCAATGCAACAGCCCTTGCGGCAATGGGACTCAGCAGCATGATTCTCCCCTTCTTCCTCAATCTTCTCTTTGTATATGACATGAGCGGAACTAACGGAACTGCTGTTCTAAATGACAAAGGCGCTATCCAGTACTATGTCGATGCAAGCGGATCACCGATATACGACGCTCAGGCAAGTTACAACAACTGGAAAGTTTTTGTAATAGCTCTCATAATCATCACATTCATCGGCGCACTGATTGAATACTTCTTCACAAGAGAGAGAGTAACCGAAGAATCTCTCGCTTCTGGCAGCAACGGTGAAGCCAAAAAGTCACTTCCCATCGGCGAGCAGGCAAAGATCTGCTTCAAAGACAAATACTGGATCATAATGATGGTATTCTTCTTCCTCTTCCAGCTCGGAGGAATGATCAAAAACGTTTCCCAGAACTATTTCTGCACGGCAATGTTTGCGAATGAAGCCGGAAACTATACCGTTGAATACGGCGGACAGCTTCAGGGAACATTATCGATCATAGGTGCCATTCCCACCGCAATAGGCATGGTGATCTCACTTCCTCTTGCTAACCTTCTGGGGAGCAAGGCGAAAGCAATTCTCATGGGTGCAGTCGTAGCAACCGCAGGCGGCGTGCTTGGAATGCTTTTCCCGACAAACTTCCCGATCGTTGTGGCATCATTCGTGATCAAAGCTCTCGGCAGCACACCTGCCATGTATCTCTCCCTTGCACTCCTCGCTGATATTTTCGATCACCAGGAAGCAGTCCACGGCGTCCGCACAGACGGTCTCTCAATGACGATTTACGGCGCTATCATGGCCGGTATGACAGGCCTGGCTACCGGGATTCTCAATGCAGTGCTCAGCGGAGTGAACTACGACGTTTCCACAATTCAGACAAATGAAGCCCTTCGCGGTGCAATGCCATGGGTGTTCATCGGCGGTGAAACTCTCTGCTATCTCGTAATATTCCTGACATTCATTATCATGCGTGTTGAAAAATACGGCAAGATCGACCACAAGGCAATAATAATAGACCAAAAAGCAGCCGCCCTTGCAGAAGGACGTGAATATATTTCAGCTGAAGAAAAGATCCGTATAGAAGAGGGCGAAGAAGCTTACCAGGCAGAACTGAAGAAAATTGCGGCAGAAGAAAAGAAACAGGCAGACAAGCTTGCAAAACTTTCTCCTGAGAAACGCAAAGCTCTTGAAGAAAACGAGCAGAAACTGCTTGCTGAATTCAACGGGCTGCGTAAAGCTGCAGGCAGAGCTCCTATTGAACTTTAAACAGCAAAATCATTGTATCGGGAAATCCGGCGGTTTCTTCCCCAAAGAAATCTGCCGGATTTCTTTTGCCTCCCGTCATCAGGGCATTTGATTCCAAAACATACAGAAAAATTGAACAAATTGCTCTTCAAATAATCGAAATAATATTGTATAATGAATAAAAGTAACAAAATGGAGCAGAAAATGATTCGAATAGCTCTGGTTGAAGATGATGACGGATATCGCAACGAGTTTATCGGCTATCTGAAAAAATATGAAGCCGAAAGCGGGCAAAGATTCCGTATCACAACATTCACCGACGGAGATGAGATAGCCGACACGTATAAATCTGATTATGATCTTATTCTGATGGACATAGCCATGAGATTTATGGATGGTATGACCGCTGCGGAGAAGATAAGAAAATATGACAGCGAAGTTGTCATTATATTCATAACCAACATGCCACAATACGTAATGAAGGGCTATGCCGTGGATGCTCTTGATTATGTACTGAAACCGGTCAACTATTTTGCTTTCACACAGAGGATTGAGCGCGCCATCGGAAGAATGGCCAAACGTCAGAGAAGATATATCTCGGTAACCGTCCGCGGCGGAATCCAGAAACTTGATGTTTCGAAAATTCTATATGTGGAAGTCAGAGACCATGATCTTATTTATCACACATCAAAAGACAGCATTCTCTCAAGAGGGACACTCGCTGATGCCGAACAAATACTCGGTGATGCGGGTTTCTTCAGATGCAGCAAATGTTATCTCGTCAATCTTGAATTCGTTGACGGAGTACAGGGCAATGACGTTATAATATCCGGTGAAAACATTCAAGTGAGCCGGGCCAGGAAAAAGGACCTTCTCGACGCTTTGAACAACTACATGAACGAGGTGAGCAAATGACGTTTCACGACATCGACCTCACCCGGACACCGGGCATATACTATGCTCTGGCGTATTTCTTAAGTGCCATCGTATTTCTCGGGGTCAACAAAAAGAGGTTTTCTTTCTGGCCCACTACGGGAATATCGGTTGCATTTCTCGTGCTGATTTCAACATTCATGTTGTTGACCGACGGGGTCAGCGGCGTTCTGTTTGCAATCAGCATGCTGGTGATATTCGGAATGATTTTCTCCTATTTTTTCGCGGCAGGAGAGATGGACTGGAAGAAATCGCTCTATTTCGCAATGCGCACGTTCATTGTGGGTGAAATGGCAGCCTCACTCGAATATCAGCTGTTCTTCTTTGGAATCAATTCCATGGACTTTCCTCTGAATATGGCAGTCAACATCGCATTTCTTCTCATAATTCATCCTATTTTTTTCTCCATTGTATTTATAGTCGAGAGAAGATACAAGGACAGCAACGAGGAGCTGGTCATTTCCTGGAGAGAGCTCATCATCGTATCTCTCATCGGAATTCTATGTTTCCTTCTCAGCAATGCAAGTTATGCCGTCACGATAACACCCTTCAGCGGAACAAGCGCTTCTGAGGTTTTTGCCCTCAGGACATTGTCCGATTTTGCGGGAGTCGGACTGCTCCTTGCCTTCCACATGCAGATTTGCGAGCTGAATGTCAGAATGGAAAAGGACTACCTGCACAAACTCCTGCACATGCAAAAGGCCAGTTATAAGCTTTCCGCGGAAAGCGTGGAGCTTGTTAACCAGAAATATCATGACCTGAAACATCAGATCCAGCTGCTCAAGGCAGACATCAGCGCAGGAGAAAAGCTGAGATATCTGGATGAGATAGAGAAAGAAATCCAGTCCTACGAGGCTCAGAACAAAACCGGGAACAAGGCTCTTGACGCCATTCTTACTGCTGAGTCGCTAAAATGCCAAAGCTTAGGAATCACAATGACCTGCGTGGCAGACGGAAAAGAACTCGATTTCATGAAACCGACTGATATTTCGGTGCTTTTCGGAAATATTCTGGATAATGCGATAGAAGGAACAAGCAAAATCGAAAACGCCGACAAGAGACTGATACATCTCTCTCTTTCAAAGCAGAAAAGCTTCGTCAGAATCAGAGTTGAAAATTGCTGTGAAGACGATATACGTTTTGTAAACGGGCTTCCGACCACAAAAAAAGACGCAAGATACCACGGATACGGAATGAAAAGCATCCAGAGCATAGTGGAGAAGTATGACGGGTCCATGGCGGTAAAGGTGGTTGACGGATGGTTTGAACTCAGGATTCTTCTCCCGTCACCAATATCAACATAACAACTATTTGAGTGACTAACATGAAAAAATATGATTATCTCATTATCGGCGCCGGACTTTACGGGGCCGTAATAGCAGAACAGCTCAGAAAAAAGGCAAAGACATCCCTGGTCATAGAAAAACGAGGCCATATCGGAGGAAATGTATACACCGAAGATGTGGAAGGGATCCAGGTACATAAATACGGAGCTCATATTTTCCATACAAACAACAAAAGCGTGTGGAACTACGTTAACGAGTTCGCCGAATTCAACAGGTTCACAAATTCACCGGTAGCCAACTACAAGGGAGAACTCTATTCTCTCCCCTTCAACATGTATACATTCAATAAAATGTGGGGTGTGAACACGCCAGAGGAAGCAGCTGAGATAATAAACAGGCAAAAAACCGAAGCAGGAATCACGGATCCCAAAAATCTGGAAGAACAGGCAATTTCTCTTGTCGGAACCGACATATACGAAAAGCTCGTTAAAGGGTATACCGAAAAACAATGGGGCAGACCGTGTGCCGAACTTCCCGCATTTATAATCAAAAGGCTTCCGGTAAGATACACGTTTGACAATAACTATTTCAATGCCAAATACCAGGGAATACCCGTTGAAGGCTACACGGAACTCGTAAGAAAAATTCTCGGTGATACGGAAGTCGTGCTGAACACGGATTACCTGGACGAGAAGAAAACATTCACGGGCATTGCAGATAAAGTAATATATACCGGCCCGATTGACAGATATTTTGACTACTCTTTGGGAGCTCTCAAATACCGCAGCGTCCGGTTTGAAACGGAAATTCTGGATACTCCGAATTATCAGGGAAACGCCGTAATCAATTACACGGACTCCGAAACACCATACACAAGAATCATCGAACACAAATTTTTCAATTTCGGAACACAGCCCAAAACGGTAATTTCGCGGGAGTACAGTTCAGAATGGAAGGTAGGAGACGAACCGTATTATCCTGTGAATGACAGCGAAAACAGCTCTCTGTACTTAAAATACAAGGAGCTGGCTGACAAAGAAAAGAATGTCATATTCGGAGGGCGTCTCGGCGAGTATCGGTATTACGATATGGACCAGGTCATAGAATCCGCTCTTCTGTCCGCTGACAGGCTATAGAAAGAAGGTATACTAACTTGGAAAAGCTTTTAACAGTCACTGTTCCCTGCTACAATTCACAGGATTACATGGAAAACTGTATCGACAGTCTCCTTGTCGGGGGAGACAGGGTTGAAATAATAATCATCGACGACGGATCAAAGGACAACACAGGTGCCATAGCAGACAGGTATGCAGAAAAATTTCCTGATATAGTAAAAGTAATACATCAGGAGAACGGCGGTCACGGCGAAGGCATCAACCAGGGCCTGAAGAACGCCACCGGGAAATATTTTAAATCGGTCGACAGCGACGACAGACTAAGTCCCGATTTCGTGAATTTTTTGGATTTGCTTGAAAAGCTGGAAAAAGACGGCGGTGTCGACCTGCTGCTCACAAATTACCAATATGTGCATGCAGACGGAAAAAGAGACCGGGTCATTAATTTTTCAAATGCTCTTCCCGAAGGCAGAGTCTTCACATGGGATGAGACACGTCCGTTCAGAATCGATCAGATACTAATGATCCATACCGTATGTTTCAAGACCGAGCTGATGAGGAAAACAGGCGTTGTTCTTCCGAAGCATGCATTTTATGAAGACAATTACATGGTATACGGCAATCTCAGAGATGTAAAAAAGATGTACTATCTGAACTCTGCCCTGTATCTTTATTCCATCGGACGTGAAGGTCAGTCTGTACAGCGCGACGTCATGACAAGAAGATATGACCACCAGATCAGAGCGACCGAGCTTTGCTTCACGGCATTTCATCTGGATGACATCAAGGAAAAGAGAAAAAAACTCTACATGAGACATGAGCTGTACATCATGATCAATGCGTCTGTAATGTACGCGAGACTCAACGGCAGCGAACAGGCGCTGAAGGATCTTGAAAACATGTGGAATAAATTTATGGCATTTGATAATAAATGGGCAAATCACTATAAGAGGAACATAGTTCTCAGACTCACAAATGCAAAAGGAAAATTGGGTTTGGCTTCCACAAAGACATTCTACCGGCTGTCTCACTCTGTGGTCAGATTTAATTAACAGCCCGAACGCAAGCTTCTTCTACTTTATCACTGTCCCCCGCTGGATAATCTCTACTATATTTACGTATGGAGGAATCCCATGAAGCACGAAGATCTCATCAAGCAAATGACCCTTGAAGAAAAATGTCACCTTCTTTCAGGCAGAGACTTTTGGCAGTCTCAAAGCGTTGAAAGACTCGGTATCGAAAACATGACACTTTCAGACGGTCCTCATGGTATAAGGAAACAGGAAGGTGCAGGAGACCAGCTGGGTCTTAACGGTTCCGTGCCGGCAACATGTTATCCCACTGCGGCAACGATGGCAAATTCATGGGATCCCGAACTCGGAGAGGAACTCGGACGGCATCTTGGAGAGGAAGCCGCATCTCAGGATGTATGCGTCCTTCTCGGCCCGGGTCTGAACATCAAAAGAAATCCGTTCTGCGGCCGTAATTTTGAATATTTTTCCGAAGACCCTTATCTTGCCGGCAAAATGGCTGCAGGATACATAAGAGGAATACAGGAAAACGGTGTTTCTGCATGTCCCAAACACTTTGCGGCAAACAATACCGAACTGAGAAGAATGGCTTCGAATTCGGTCGTTGACGAACGCACACTGCGTGAAATATATCTCACCAATTTTGAAATTGCAGTAACCGAAGGCCATCCGAAATCCATAATGAGTTCATATAATATGGTTAACGGTGTATATGCAAATGAAAACGCACATCTGCTTCAGGAAATCCTCCGTGACACATGGGGATTTGACGGATTTGTGGTCTCCGACTGGGGCGCATGCAACGACTTTGTCGACGGTGTGAGAGCAGGAAGCCATCTTGAAATGCCGTCAACCGGAGGCGACAGCCCACGCCAGCTTATGCAGGCTATTTACGAGGGAAGAATTTCCGAAGAGGAAGTCGACATAAGGGTCGATGAGCTGATCGATGTCATTCTTCTGACACGCAAAGCAGTAAATCCTCTTAAAGGAAAACCTTTCGATAAGGAAGAACACCACCGCTTTGCCCAGAAAGCAAGCGAACAGTCCATCGTCCTCCTGAAAAATGAAGATAAAATTCTACCTCTCAAAAAGAACAGCAAAGTTGCGGTTATCGGAGAATTCGCCAAAAGGGCAAGATATCAGGGAGCAGGATCCTCAGTGGTTAACTGCACAAAGCTTGATAATACTATGGATATTATTTCCGATTATGCTTTTGATGTGGTCGGCTTCGAAGAGGGATACCCGAGACACGGAAATAGCGACAAAGAAATGATGGGAAAAGCTGTTGAACTTGCAAAAAAAGCCGATTATGTCCTCCTTTATCTGGGACTTGACGAGATATCCGAATCAGAGGGACTGGACCGCTCAACACTTTCAATACCGGAATGCCAGATTGAACTTCTTGATGCAGTCAATAAGGTCAACTCGAATATAATAGTTGTAATGAGCGCAGGCTCTTCAGTCGAAATGCCATGGCTTGATAAATGCAAAGCACTCGTCCACGGATATCTCTGCGGACAGGCAGGCGCAGGAGCTGTACTGAAAGTGATACTCGGTGACGTTAATCCATCTGGAAAACTGTCCGAAAGCTATCCTGTAAAATATGAAGACTGCTCTTCAGCCCCTTATTTCCCTGCAAAAGAAAGAAATGTCGAATACAGAGAAGGATTATATGTAGGATATCGTTACTATGACAGTGCCGATGTCCCCGTAACATTCCCGTTCGGATTCGGACTCAGTTACACCACTTTCGAATACAGTGACATAAAGGCTGATGAAGGCACAGTCACATTCACTCTGAAAAACACCGGAGACATGGACGGTGCAGAAGTTGCGCAGGTATATATACACGCCAAGAGTCCCTCCGTATACCGCCCGAAGAAAGAGCTCAAAGGATTTAAAAAGGTTTTCCTCAAGGCAGGAGAAAGCAAAGAGGTTACAATACGGCTTGATGACAAAGCTTTCAGATACTGGAATTCAAAATCGAACAGATTCGAAATAGACGGAGGCGAGTATGACATCCTGGTAGGTGCCTCTGTTGCAGATATAAGACTTTCCGCATCTGTTTCAGTAAAGGGAACCGAGGGTCCGAAATGTGAAGAACTCGACAAGATTCCAAGCTATGTAACCGGAGACATAAAAAACATTTCCGACAAAGAATTTGAAGAACTTCTCGGGCACGAAATACCAGACGGCAAGTGGGCCGGCACAATCCAGCCAAACGATGCCATAGCACAGCTGTATTACGCAAAAAGCCTGAAGGCCAGACTGGCATGGAAAGTTCTTACAAATATGCTGAACAAATCCATCGAAAAGGGTGAGCCGGACCTCAACATAACGTTCATTTACAACATGCCTATCCGTGCTATAGGTAAAATGGCCGGTGGAATGGTATCTCAGAAAATGTGTGACGGAATACTCGATATAGTAAACGGTCATGCGATTGGATTCTTCAAGGGAACCGGAAAGCTTATATCCGGCTTCTTCAAGCAGTCCGGAGTAAAGAAAAAATCCGATGCCATGAAATAACGAAAAACAGCAAAAAACCTGGAAGCACTCCCGCCGTGTTGGGTACTTCCAGGTTTTTTCATTGTAAGCGGTAAATAATCAAAGCCCAGAACTTCATTTGTGAAAGTTCTGGGCTCAATCTTTATCTACCACCGATTATTTACCGCTTACGAT
>CACXBN010000176.1 GCA_902765885.1 uncultured Ruminococcus sp.
AAAAACAGAGGTCGAGGCAGCTGTAGCGGCTGGACTTGTTCCCGAATATATCCAGAAAGACTGGACTTCTCCAATCACCCGCGGACAGGTTGCCGAGATGTTCATAAGACTCCTTGAAAAGGCATTGGGAAAGACAGTTGACGCCATAATCGCCGAAAAGGGTGCAACGATAGAAGAAGGCAAATTCGAAGACACCGGTGACAGCAATGTCTATGCGGCAAATGCTCTCGGTATCATTAACGGTACAAGTTCTTCAAAATTCTCGCCGGACGGAACTCTTAAGAGAGCTCAGATAGCCGCTCTCATCAACAGAGTCGCAAAAGTCACAGGTGTTGAAACCGAAGGATACACACATCACTTTGAGGATATTACCGACAACTATTCATGGGTCGACACGGAACTGGGCTGGCCGAGCACGGTAGGCATCATCAACGGTGTGTCTTCCACGAAATTCAATCCGGGCGGAGAACTTACGACTGAGCAGGCGATTCTTATTACTTACCGGGCGTATAAAGTACTTGAAAAGTAAAAACTGCTGAGAAAACAAAATATCAGACAATGGCAGTGCAGTGGCTAAACATTATGTTACAGTTGTTGCACTATCTTGTTGTTAACCGAATGTTGTACTTCACTTTTTTCACAATATGTGGTATAATTTACAGGTAATGCAACTAAATAAGGTGTTAAATAAGTACTGTACCAGGGGAAGTATATGGCACAACAAAAAAGTCAGAAATACAATGACCAGTCGATAAAAGCTCTCAAGGGAGCGGACAGAGTCAGAAAAAGGCCCGCCGTCATATTCGGCTCAGACGGTCTTGAGGGAACCGAACATGCTGTGTTTGAGATTTTGTCAAATGCAGTCGACGAAGCGAGAGAAGGCTTCGGAAGCGATATATATATAACAGCCTATGCTGACAAGTCTATCGAAATAGAGGACAACGGCAGAGGAGTGCCTCTTGGATGGAATGAACATGAAAAAAGATGGAACTGGGAACTTGTTTATTCGGAACTGTATGCAGGCGGAAAATATGACAATAACTCAGAGGGCTCGGCATATGAGTATTCCCTCGGACTGAACGGCCTGGGAGCGTGCGCAACACAGTATTCCAGTGAATACTTTAATGTCAAATCATACAACGGGGAAACTGTCTCTTCAATTAATTTCAAAAAGGGAAAAGCAGTTACCAAGCTCGATGTAAGACCGATAGAAAAAAGGGAGAAAAAGACCGGTACCATAATAAGATGGCGTCCTGACCTTCAGGTGTTTACCGATATTGATATTCCGAAAGAATACTATCAGGATATGCTTAAAAGGCAGGCAGTTGTCAACTCCGGAATCAGATTCATCTTCAAATGGGAAACCAAAAACGGATTCGAAAAGGAAGAATACTATTACGAGAACGGACTCACCGACTACGTAGAAGAGATCGCATCCGGAACAAATGAAATCAAAATATCGAGTTTTCATTTGGAAACAAAAGGACGCGACAGGGAAGACATGAAGGACTATAAACTGATAGCTGATATAGTTTTTACAATGTCCAAGACCATAAACCGTCTCGAATATTATCACAATTCCAGCTGGCTTGAACACGGAGGAGCGCCTGAAAAAGCCGTAAAATCGGCATTTCAATACGCAATAGACAAGAGACTGAAATCACTCGGAAAATACAACAAAACCGAGAAGGCAATCAGTTTTTCGGATGTTGAAGAATGCCTTATACTTGTAACAAGCAGCTTTTCAACGCAGACATCTTACGAAAACCAGACAAAAAAAGCCATTACAAATACATTTATAGAATCTGCATTAAAGGACTTTTTGAAAGTCCAGCTTGAATACTTTTTTGCAGAAAACCCGATTGATGCTGATAAGCTTTGCAACCAGGTGCTGGCTAACAAGAAAGCAAGGGAAAGCGCCGAATCAACCCGTCTCGATCTGAAGAAGAAACTCGGGAGCAGCAACAATGATGTTCTTACCAGAGTTGAGAAATTTGTTGCCTGCAGATCAAAGGATCCGGAAAAGAGAGAGGTTTACATCGTTGAAGGTGATTCAGCTATGTCCTCCTGTAAGCTGGCCAGAGACGCGGAGTTTCAGGCTGTAATTCCGGTACGAGGCAAAACCCTTAACTGCCTGAAAGCCTCATATGACAAGATTTTTTCAAGTGCCATTATTCTTGACCTTATAAGAGTGATAGGGTGTGGAGTGGAAATTCAGGCAAAACACAAATCCGACATGGTGAAGTTCGATATTAATGACCTGAAATGGGCTAAGATCATCATTTGTACGGATGCTGATGAGGACGGATTCCAGATAAGAACATTGCTTCTCACTATGTTCTACAGACTTCTGCCGACTCTTCTGAAAGAAGGAAAAGTATATATTGCTGAATCTCCGCTTTTTGAAATAACACCGGCAAAAGGTGAGATTGAATTTGCATATAATGAAGCTGAAAAAGCGGAAATTACCGGAAGGTTTGAAAAAGACGGCATTAGGTATACTCTTCAGAGGTCAAAAGGACTTGGCGAAAACAATCCTGACATGATGAGAAAAACGACGATGTCCCCCGCGACCCGGAGACTCATAAGAATAATGCCTTCTGATGCAGAGGAAACGGCAAAAATGTTTGACATAATGCTTGGTGAAGATATAGCGGGACGCAAGCAATATATAGCGGAACATGGCGCGGAATATATCAATGCAGCTGACCTTTAAAAGACCTGATAACGGAGATGCAGCCATCCTTTTTCGCTGTGAAGACTATGTTATCGTGTACAAACCCTATGGGATAATGTCAGAAAGCCCCGGTATGCCGGATTTGATTTCCGAAATGCTGGATATCGATATTAAAAGCGTCTTTACAGTTCACAGGCTGGATACGACAACAGAAGGAATTATGCTTTACTGCCTGACTCAAAAAGCGGCAGCAGAGTTTTCCGCCTTGATATCAACGGGAGGATTTCAAAAGACTTATACTGCGTTCATAAGTGCTGATGAAAGCCTTCCGGAAAGCGGCAGAATGGAAGATTATTTGTTTTTTGACAGGCACAAAAACAAATCGTACATCTCCAAAAAAGACAGAAAAGGAGCCAAAAAGGCAGTACTTGAATATGTCCTGACCGGTAAATTCAGCTATCGGGAAGATACGGTAACGATGGCGAAAATCAAGCTTGAATCAGGCAGAACTCATCAGATCAGAGTTCAGTTCGGCTCAAGGAAATCACCGCTTATCGGTGACGGAAAATACGGAAGCCGGATCAATTATAAAAAAGCTTCTCTTTTTTCTTCCGCGATCGAGTTTGAACGAAAAGGCAACATAAATCAGTATATTCTGGAAGATTGCTTCGAGCTTTAGACCGGTCAGCAGTCAGATGGAACCATCAGTTTTCATCTGTATTGACACGAGAAAAGACAGAGAGTATAATTAAGCAAACATAATAAAAAGGAGTTTAGAAAATGGCAAAAATTCTTATTGAAACCAGTGCGCGTCATGTTCATCTCACCGAAGAGGATATAGTTGCCCTCTTTGGAGAAGGAGCAAAGCTTACACATAAAAAGGATCTCTCACAGCCGGGACAGTTTGCATGTGAAGAAAGAGTAACGATAGTTGGTCCCAAAAAATCAATTCCGAATGTAATCATACTTGGGCCTGCACGCAAAGCAACACAGGTTGAGGTGTCAATGACAGACGCAAGAACACTCGGAGTAAATGCTCCAGTCCGTGAATCCGGAGATCTTGCCGGAAGCGCAGGATGCAAAATAGTTGGACCCGCAGGTGAAATCGAAATCGAGGAAGGTGTAATAGTAGCTAAGAGACATATTCACCTGACCCCCGAAGACGCAGAACAGTTTGGCGTAGAAGACAAGCAGATCGTATGCGTTAAAGTTGAAAGTGCAGGCAGATCACTCATCTTCGGTGATGTTGTCGTCAGAGTAAGCCCGAAATTTGCAGCTGCAATGCATATAGACACCGATGAATCAAATGCAGCCGCAGCATTCGGCGAAATCTACGGAGAAATTATCAAATAAGAAAAGGAAACAGGTATTGTTTCCCGGTAGTAATATGATAAAAGAAAGAGCGAAAGAATCGTGAATTATTCTTTCGCTCTTTAATTTTACGGATGGATTGGCGGACGCGGAGAAGCTATTGCGCCTCCTATGAAAGGTGTCCCGGTGGCCTCATTGGTTATCTGAGCAATAAGCATTGTGGCTTTCAGCATCATATTCTGGCAAAGTTCGGGACAGTTTTCACGGAATTCTTTCGCAATATCTATCTTTGACCAGTCAACTTCGTCTTTGGTGCCTGGATTGAATACAAGAAGGACACTGTAGGTGACCGACAAAATAAATGGACCGTCAGGCTCAAATTTCAGAAGTCTGTTGAAATTGACCTTTGCGCCTTTGCCTTCAATCATCTGAGAAACAAATGTGTCATTTACCCTCAGTTTATACGAGCTGGTTCCTCTCAGCATTTTCTGGAGTTCATAGCTTATATTTTCGAGTGCCATCCTTCTTTCAGCAAGGAAATATCTGTTAAAATTGAATCTCTCTCCGTTATGGCTGTTTTCCTCAGGGGTATTTCCGCCATAATTGTCACTCGGTTTGCCAAAAAAGCCCATGATGAATCGCTCCTTTGTAAAATGGTTATTTGTGATATTTGCCTCCGTTGAGTATTTCTCCGGCACGGTATATCTGTTCTAAAAGAAGTACTCTGAAAAGTTCATGAGGAAATGTCATCTCCGAGAACGAAAGTTTCAGATCTGACCGTTTTTTTACTGAGTCATGAAGTCCGTGTGATGAGCCTATGATGAAACATATGGTGTCATATCCGTATGTTGACTTTTCCTCTATTATAGATGAAAACTTTTCGGACGAAAGCTGTTTCCCTTCCACGCATGCGGCTACGACGTAAGCTTTTGGTGGAATTTCCGCAATGATTTTGGAACTTTCGGACAAAAGTGCATTTTCAATCTCTTTTGCTCCCGGGTTTCCCGAAATCTGAACTGGCTTGATTTCCGTTACCGTCAGAGAGAAAAATTTCGATATCCTTTTTATATACTCCGATGAAGCAAGATTGAAAGAAGCCTCCGTCAGCCTGCCCATTGCTATAATTTTGATCTTAATCATATGCTTATCTGAAAAAATGCAATTCTATGAAACTTACTCCAGCAGTCATAATAAGCGGGAGAATGAAGTAAATGAGCTTTTTTGCTTTTCTTTTGCCTGTCTCCTGTTTTTCGAGAAAAGCTTGTTTCTGCTCTTCGTCCCACTCATCGGGAAGCTCTTCCGGATCAGTCGGGTTAGTATTGAAGGTGAATCCGTTAAGAATAAAGAAAGCGACGAATAAGGCAACAAGAGCAACCGCAAGAAGAACAGTCACCAGATAATAAAGCCATGCCTGACCTGTTCTCTCTCCGACCTCAATCGAGATTCTGAGTATTCCGTAAAAGACGGCAAAATTCAGAATTAATATAAGGAATCTTTTTATGAATTTTTTTGCATCCATCAAAAGGAGTCCTCCTTATGAAAGATTATATGATTCTAGAGGCTCCACTCTTCCTGACATTCAGCACATAGCATGAACCTTTTCCGAACACTGATTCAATCATGTCAGAATATTCATCGGTTAGCTCGGATGGAACGAAAGCCTGGATAGTGCCGGCAAAGCCTCCTCCGTGAATCCTGCATACTCCGTCCGTGCCCTTGAGAAAATCTTCAGTGAGATACAGAGCCAAGGAGAGTCCCTGTTCGTTCACATTTTTCACTGTATAAACATTCTGAAGATATTTGTAGCTGGAGTTTCCGCTTGCGGTGACTCCTTTCTTGAACTCTTCAAAGTTTCCGGATTTTAAAGCAGCAACTTGCTTTGCAACTCTTTCGTTTTCATCATAAAAATGCATTGCTCTCAGAATCGCGCGATCTCCCAGTTCTTCCCTTATTGCCGGTCTGGTTCTGAGAAGTTTCAGAAATTCGTCTTTGGATGCTTCTCTGAGAACTGACTTGCCCATGTATGCAGCTGCTTTTTTCATTTCAGCGGGTACCGATGCATAGTCTTCATTCAGGTCGGCATGATTGCCTCCTGTATTAACAATACACAGATCATAGCCGTGTTTTGAAAGGTCAAAATCCAATTTCTCTATCACGGGAGAAGAGGGATTCAGAAAGTCGATCGTGATGAATCCTCCGACTGCACATGCAGTCTGATCCATAAGTCCGCATGGCTTTCCGAAATATGTGTTTTCGGCATATTGTGCCATTTTGGCAATCTCCACATTGGACACTTCTCCGTTATTGTAGAGGTGATTAAGAATATTGCCTACCATAACTTCAAATGCTGCTGAAGAACTAAGTCCGGAGCCTTTCAGAACATTTGACGTCGTATATGCATCAAATCCGCCAATTCTGTAGCCTGCATTGAGAAATGCTTTTTCCATGCCTGCGATGATCGATTCGGATTTGTAATATTTATTCGGATCCGGTTTTTCCACAGCTCCCGCATAAACAATATCTTCGGGAAAACCTTCAGATTTGATTCTGACGGTGCCTGTCATGCTCTTTTTGGCGATTGCAAGTATGTCGAGATTTATACATGCGGCGATAACTTTGCCGTGATTATGGTCGGTATGATTCCCGGAGATCTCGCTTCTGCCACCTACTGAGAAGACAGAAAGATCACCATCTCCATATATCTCGGTGAATCTGTCTACAGCCTCGGAATACCTTTTCGTCTGTTCCGGTATCTTTTTTTCGGAAATCGAGAGATTCTCCTTTAATGCTTTTGCAAAACCAATGTCATTAATGGCTTTTTTTAGTTCGATTGAATCCATAAAGCACACTCCAAAAATATGTTTGCATTGATTATACAGTAACGGACGGAAAAAATAAAGAACAAAAAGTTAACAGAATAAAGTTAAGACGTCTCTATCATTTTTTCCGCACAAAGGGTATCTCCAGTAATGGACACTCAG
>CACXBN010000177.1 GCA_902765885.1 uncultured Ruminococcus sp.
CTCAGAGCAATTTTCCAGACCCTGTCTGTGGTCCCGAAGATCAAAAATGCAATTTCCGATCTTAAGAGCGGCGCTCTTTCTGAAGTGTTTTCAAAGCTAGACCCGCTTGACGACATATGCAGGCTTATCGATGATGCGCTCGTTGAAAATCCGCCGTTCTCCGTAAGAGAAGGCGGGATCATAAAAGGTGGATACAGCCAGGATGTCGATGAACTCAGATACATTATGACCAACGGCAAAGAATGGCTGAAAAGTGTTGAAGAGAGAGAGAAGGAAAAAACCGGGATCAAAACGCTTAAGATAGGCTATAACCGTGTGTTCGGCTATTATATCGAAGCGCCGAGGTCAGCCGATGTCAAAGTTCCCGCGGATTATATAAGAAAACAGACTCTCGGGACACGTGAAAGATACATTACCGACGAGCTCAAGGAGATGGAGGCAACTCTTCTCGGTGCTGACGACAAGGTAAAAGCCCTTGAATACGACCTGTTTGTCTCAGTCAGGGACAAAGTCGGCGAGGCATCGACCAGGATACGTGAAACGGCATCTGCCCTTGCGGTACTCGACGTGTTCATCTCTCTCAGCGAGTGCGCAATACAGAACAACTATGTCCGTCCCATCATTGACGGAGGGGATACCATCGATATAAAGGACGGCAGGCATCCCGTGGTTGAAAAATTCGTGAGCGATTCGTATTTTGTTCCTAACGACGCCTGCCTTAACCTCACAGACCGGAAGCTCATGCTAATCACAGGTCCGAATATGGCCGGAAAATCCACATATATGCGCCAGACAGCCCTCATTATCCTGCTCGCACAGATAGGATCATTCGTCCCTGCGTCCTATGCGCGCATAGGAGTCGTGGACAGACTTTTCACAAGGGTTGGAGCATCCGATGATCTCGCCTCCGGACAGTCGACCTTCATGCTTGAAATGAAGGAAGTCGCATATATTCTCGCCAATGCCACATCAAAATCTTTTATCATCTATGATGAGATCGGACGCGGTACTTCCACATACGACGGAATGAGCATAGCACGGGCCGTTGCCGAATATACGGTATCGAAAAAGGTAAATGCGAAAGCAATGTTCGCAACTCATTACCATGAACTTACGGCGCTCGAGGGAGAAATCCCCGGAATCATAAACTGCAGCATAGCCGCCAAAAAGCGCGGTGACACAATAACATTTCTTCGCAAGATAGTATCCGGTCCAACGGATGACAGCTATGGTATAGAGGTCGCACAGCTTGCCGGAGTTCCGCAGGACGTGACAAAGCGTGCGAAGGCGATACTCCATGAACTTGAAGACGGAAAGCCTTCCATGCCGCAGAAAAAAAGGAAAGAGGAAGTCAACGGCGGAGATTCAGGCATTCTTTCATTCGAAGATGCAGCAATGGATCAGATAAAAGAAGAATTAAAAACCACCGACATCAACACACTGACTCCTATTGAGGCCATGAATCTCATATATCAGTGGAAAAAGATACTCTAATATTTCAGGGAAAGAAAGGACAGCATTATGTTTATCGAAACCGAAGCTGAAATGACAGAAAGAACCATGAAGGCCAGATGGCAGTATGCCGACGGATTTTATAAAGTTCTTGAAGGCAGGCGGAAGATATATACGGAGATCAGGGAAAATTACATAGATCCGAAAAAATGTTCGGAAAACAGAAACAAATACAGAGATGATTTCGCATCAATTCTGGGCTGGCCGCTTACCGAATATGATTCTCTTTCAAAAACTCCCATGGCTGTGAAGAAGGAATACAGGTATGATACCGGTTACGCGGAGGCATACGCAATGGAATTTGAGGTCCTTCCCGGACTCTGGTTCTACGGTCTGTACCTCGAATCCAAAAACAAGGGTGAAAAGCTTCCCTTCATCATCACTCAGCACGGCGGCTGCGGAAACCCCGAAAGCGCTTCGGAAACTTTTGAAGAGAACAACTATAACGGCATGGTCAGAAGAACATCCGTTTTCGGAAAAGGCTCAAATCTTTTCGCACCCATGCTTCTTCTGTGGCCGGACAGATTCCATCCGGAACCGCGTGAAAAGGAAGATGAAGGATATTCAAGATACAGGATAGATGCAAGGCTGAGGCAAGTCGGCAGTTCCATTTCGGCAGTTGAGTGTTTCGCCATAAGAAGAACCCTTGATTATTTCATAAAGGAAGGGATCGCGGAAATAGGGCACATTGGAATGCTCGGACTTTCATACGGCGGATTCTTCTCTATGATAACCGGCGCTCTGGATACCAGAATTGACGCTGTATATTCGTCCTGCCAGCTCAATGACAGATACAGGTACGGACGCGAAGACTGGATCTGGAGTTCGGAATCCTCAAAATTTCTCGATGCGGAAATCACAGGGCTCATAGCTCCGAGAAGATTTTTCGCAGAAGAGGGAGTGGACGACGACCTTTTTGATTCTGGAAGTTTTCTGAAGGAAGCAGAAAGAGTCAAAACATACTTTGATGCAGCGGGAGCCGGAGACAATTACCGATTCCGTACCTTTCCCGGGACTCATGAATTTGCGAAAGACGATGAAGGTATCGCCTTCATTTACGATTACATAAAATATTGATCATTATATTTTACGAAAGAATCTGATATGGGAAAAATCAATTTACTGAGCATTGAAGTTGCCAATCTGATCGCAGCCGGCGAAGTCGTCGACAGACCGGCATCTGCAGTCAAGGAACTTCTTGAAAATGCCATCGATTCAGGAGCAGACAAAATAACCCTTGAGATCCAGCACGGAGGGGTAACATTCATCAGAGTAGCTGACAACGGATGCGGGATAGCAAGAGAAGACCTGATTCCTGCTATCACACGTCATTCCACCAGCAAAATAAGCAAAGCCTCCGATCTGGACTCGATATTCACTCTCGGCTTCCGCGGAGAAGCTCTTGCGGCAATAGCCTCCGTTTCCCACCTCAGGATATATTCGAAACTTCAGGGGAATGAAATGGGATGCCTGCTTGAAACATACGGCGGAGCCTCCCCCTCGATAACCGAGACCGGGTGTCAGGAAGGCACTACGGTGATAGTGGAAGATCTTTTCTACAATGTGCCTGCAAGGCGCAAATTTCTGAAAAAAGATTCCACCGAAGGCTCCGGCGTCAGCGCAGTCATTGAAAAAATAGCACTCTCACACCCTGAAATTTCATTCGGGTTCATATATGACGGAGAGATGAAATTTCTCACTCCGGGAACAGGGCTTCTCAGGGATACCATATGGACCCTTTTCGGCAAAAGCCTTGCCTCAAGGATCATAGAAGTCAGCCGTGAAGAGAACGGAGTCAGTATTTCAGGATATATATCCGAATCAGATTTCGTACGCAATAACCGCAATATGGAGAATTTCTTCATAAACGGAAGATACATCAAATCAAAAACAGCACAAGCTGCCCTCGAACAGGCTTATCAGTCAAAAATACCGGCTGACAAATTTCCCTTCTGTGTTCTCAATATATCGATTGACCCTTCGCTTGTCGACGTGAATGTTCATCCTGCCAAGCTCGAAGTTAAATTTTCTAATGAAAAAATCATTTTTGATGCAGTTTACTATTCGGTTCTGACGGCGTTGCAGTCGGATGTGAAAAGGCCTGAGTTAAGGCTCCCGCATGAAAGAGACGAAGCAGAAAGTCATCAAAAGGCATCAGCTGATGTTTACCGCAACGCATTCGTCCCGATGGAAGGCAGAAACAAATCACAGCAGACGGAACAGGTCAGACTCAATGACATTCTGAACGCTCTTGACAGCGGGGAAATGCATCCGGAACACAAAAGCAGCAGCCATTCGGGCGGCAATACGTATAAAAAATCCGATGGGTATACACAGCCGAAAAAAGATTTCTGGGTCAGCATACCGAATCATGAAGCTCACACCGGGCCTTCTCCCGTTCAGGAAAGTCACGGCAATGAGAGTTTTTCATCTCATGAAAAAGAAGAAAAACCGTCAGCTTACTCTCAGGCAAAAAGCGAAAGTTTTGACCCGTATGCCATATATGACAAACCGATCCTCTCATCCGAAATTCCGGATTATCTGATTCTCGGTGAAGCGTGGAACACATATGTCATCGTACAGCTTGAAGACAGACTCGTTATTTTTGACAAGCACGCAGCGCACGAGAGGATTATATTCGATGAGCTGTGCAGAAAAATGAGAGCAACACTGAGAGGTTCTGAGCTCGAATCTCAGCTCCTGATGGTTCCGATGGAGATAACGGCTACCGAAGGTGAAGCGGAAGCTCTGGAAAATTACAGCGAGAAGATAACGGCTCTGGGGTTTGCTTTTGAAACTGGCAAAACCGGTCCGGCAACTTACCTCATCTCCGTATCATCCATTCCGACAATGCTCGATCAGGATGAATCACGTGAACTTTTCGAAGGACTTATCACTTCCCTTTCAGATGCGACTTCCACAGTTGAAGCTGCTGCCGTGGGATTTTTCGAATCGAGACTCTGGCAGGCCTCATGCAAGGCAGCAATAAAGGGCGGGCGTTCCTATGACAGAAATATAATCAAATGGATATGCGACAGGCTGCTCAAAAAATCAGACGGATCAGGCCAGGTAATAAGGACATGTCCGCATGGAAGACCTGTTGCGTTTGAGATAAAAAAGACCTCAATGGACAGACAATTTGACAGACTCGGTTAAAAAATATTAAGTAAAGGAAAACTAAATGTTTATTCTTGAGAAAAAAGACGAACACAGCAAAGCAAGACGAGGAAGACTCGTGACAGTTCACGGCACTATAGAAACCCCCGTATTCATGAATGTTGCCACATGCGGAGCCATAAAGGGCGGAGCATCTGCGGAAGACCTCCGGGATGTCAACTGTCAGATAATGCTTTCAAACACCTACCATCTCCACATCAGGCCGGGAGATGATCTGGTATACAGGCTCGGCGGACTGCGGAAATTCACGGGATGGACAGGTCCGACTCTCACGGACAGCGGAGGATTTCAGGTGTTTTCCCTTGCAGGGCTGAGAAAAATAAAGGAAGAGGGTGTGTATTTCTCTTCTCACATTGATGGAAAACGCATCTTCATGGGCCCGGAGGAAAGTATGAGAATACAGTCCCATCTCGGCTCCACCATCGCCATGGCATTTGACGAATGCATCGAGAATCCGGCCGAATACAACTATACGAAAAGATCATGCGAGAGAACCGCGCGATGGCTGCTCAGATGCAAGGAAGAGCTGAAAAGACTGTCTGAAACCGAAGGAACAGTTAATCCCGACCAGCTTCTGTTCGGAATAAACCAGGGAAGCACATATGAGGATCTCAGGATCCATCACATGGAAGTAATACGCGAAATGGATACTGACGGCTATGCAATAGGCGGTCTTGCCGTAGGCGAGGAAACGGAAGAAATGTACAGAATCATCGAAGCCGTAGAGCCGTACATGCCGGAAAACAAACCGAGATATCTCATGGGGGTGGGAACTCCCCAGAATATTCTGGAGGGAGTTCACCGTGGAATAGACTTTTTCGACTGTGTCATGCCTTCGAGAAACGCCCGTCACGGTAATCTTTTCACCTGGAACGGCAAGATGAATCTTCTCAATGAAAAGTACAAGGAAGATGAAAGACCGATCGATGAGAACTGCGGGTGCCCTGCATGCAGACATCATTCAAGGGCATATATACGCCACCTGATTAAGGCAAAGGAAGCACTTGGGATGAGACTGGCCGTTCTGCACAACCTATATTTCTACAACGAACTTACTCAGAAGATCCGCGACGCACTTGACGGAGACTATTTCGAATCCTTCTACCAGAAGTACAGAAATCTTCTCGCCGACCGCAATCCGGACTGAGAGAGGATCATTATGAGATACTACCTTGTACCCTCAAGCGATCCGGCTTTCTGCCTGGCGCTTGAGGAATATTTTTTGTCATCGTATGATTTCAAAAACGATGACGGCGGAATAATGCTGCTGTGGAAATCGTCGCCTTCGATAATAATCGGAAAATTTCAAAATGCATACGAGGAAGTGTCGCCGCTCAACTGCATGAGACACAATATATGCATATACCGCAGAAACACCGGCGGCGGTGCCGTGTATCATGACATGGGGAACCTCAATTTCTCATTCATAAGAAGATACACCGAACAGCCCGGTTACAACGATTTTCTCTCCCCTGTCGCATCCATGCTCTCATCTTTCGGAATAGACGCCGAAGTCAGAGACACTATGATCCTGTCGGAAGGAAAGAAAATCAGCGGCAATGCCGAAGCTTTTTCCTGTGGAAAAGTCCTTCATCACGGAACGCTGCTTGTAAATGCTGATCTCGGTGAGCTTTCTCTTCTCACGGGACACAGGAGAGATATCATCAGATCAAAGGCCATAAAAAGCAATCCTTATCCCGTAAAAAACATAGGCAAAGCAGGCATAACGACTGAAGAGCTCAAATATTCGTTTATAAAACAATTTGCCCAGGAAGGAGAATTCCTGCCTAATGAGGATATGCTTCATGAAGTCAGCACCCTCGCAAACAGCAAATATGACACATGGGAATGGAACTGGGGCAGATCTCCCGCATTTTGTCTGGAGAATGACCATGTTTTCATTGAAGCAAGAAACGGCATAACGGAACATGCGGCGATATTCGGTGATGAGACAGAAGCCCTCAAAGGTCAGAAACTGACCATTGAAGGCTACAAAGATATACTGTCCGATTTATACGATCCCCGCACCGCCGAAATAATACTGTCTGAAATTTTCGAGTGAGATATAATATGGAAAAATATGTTAAACTGCCGGAAATAAGCAAAAAGAAAGAAAAAGCGATACTCTGTGAATGGTGCGCGACTCCCGGTGATATCATTCATTCCGGTGAGCTTTTATGCGTCATCGAAGTAAACAAGGTCACGGAGGAGATATATGCCGAATACGACATGGAGATTTTGTGTCTTCTGATCGAAGAAGGAGACGAGGTCGCATTCGGAGAAAACATTGCAAAAGTCAGAAATGTCTGACACTCGAGAGAACGGAGGAAAATCCATGATTTTCTGCACTACTGATTTTACTCTTCCATATCTTAATTTTGCCGCAGAATACTATCTTGCGACAAGGAAGCATTTTGACGAGGATGTCTTCATGCTGTGGAGGAACGAACCTTCGGTGATAATAGGAAGATATCAGAATGCCTATGAGGAAGTAAATCTTGAATATATAAAAGAAAAAGGCATCCACCTTGCAAGAAGAATGTCCGGCGGCGGTACCGTATATCATGATCTGGGATGTTGGGAATTCACCTTTATAACCGAAAAGGCAGACGAAAACATAGAATTCGAAAGATTCATGAATCCCATAGCGGAGGCGCTCAGGAAGTTGGGACTCGATGTCAGGATCACGGGACGCAATGACATTATGCTCTATCCCGACGGAGGAGAAAGAGGATATAAAATAAGCGGAAATACTCAGTATAAAAAAGGCAATGTAACGGTTCATCACGGAACTCTTCTGTTTGACACAGACATAGAGGAGATGGTAAAATCAACAACCCCTGCAGAGTACAAAATCACGTCAAAAGCCATAAAATCCGTAAGAGAACGTGTCACAAACATACGGAAATGGCTTAGCAACGACATGACGGGAGAAGAGTTTGCCCGCAGGATCGGCACTTATATGACCGACTCGGAATATATTCTGAATGAAGAAGACCTTGCGGCTATACATGAGCTGAAGGATTTTTTTGAAAGCAGAAAATGGATATACGGGGAAACACCGGCATTTGATATAAAGAAAACCGTAAGCTTTGAAGGAGGAACTCTTGAATTCGGGTTCACGGTAAAAAAAGGTATCATAGTCTCAGCCGGCCTGTCGGGCGATTTCTTTTCATCCGATGATCCCGATCTGGATGCTGCGCTCTCAGGAGTTGAGTTTTCCCCTGAAGAAGTCAGCAGTGCGCTGAAAAGAAACTGCTCAGGCATTTTTAAATTTGACATAGACGAAACCGTCAGGAAAATTTTTTCGTGATAGCGGAGGATATATGGGATCAGACTCACTAAATGAACTCAGAAAAGCAATAGATGAAAAAGACAGAGCGATTGTAAAATTGTTCTGCGAAAGAATGGCAACGGCAGCGGAAATAGCAAAATACAAAAAGGAAAACGGCAGGGCTGTTTATGACCCTGTAAGAGAAAGAGAGAAACTGACATCCGTTGAAAAAATGGCCGGAGATGAAATGGGCAATTATACAAAGCAGCTCTATTCTCTAATGTTTGATCTCTCCCGCAGCTATCAGAACAGACTTATCACCGCTGAGAAAACAGTTTTGTACCGCAGGATACTCAAAGCCATTGACGAAACACCGAAACTTTTTCCGAAATCCCCAACCGTCGCATGTCAGGGTACGGAGGGGGCGTACTCTACCATAGCCGCAGAAAAATTTTTCTCATCTCCATCCATAGAATATGTGAAAACATTTTCCGATGTTGTCCATGCTGTCGATACCGGATATGTGAAATACGGGATTCTGCCTATTGAAAACAGTACCGCCGGTGAAGTCTCAGCCGTTTATTCACTTCTGGAAAATAATGATGTATTCATCACAAGAGAGACGAGGGTGAAAATCGATCATAATCTTCTTGTTAATCCCGGAGTCCTTCTCTCTGATGTAAAAGAGATCATATCTCACGAACAGGCAATAAATCAATGCAGAAAATTCATTGATTCTCTCGGCAGAGAAATCAAGATCACTTTTGCTGCGAACACTGCGGTCGCGGCAAAGTACGTAAAAGATTCCGAAAGGAAAGATATTGCGGCTCTTTCATCGATAAGATGCGCATCACTTTACGGCCTTGACCCTATAGCAAGAGACGTTCAGAATTCCGACAACAATCATACCAGATTTATATGCATCTCAAAGGATATAGAAATATATCCCGGAAGTGACAGGACAAGGATCATAATAGTCACTTCGAATACTCCAGGGGCACTGTTCAAGGTCCTTTCCAAATTCAACGCACTTGGCATCAATCTCACTTCTCTTATGTCAAAGCCGATAGAAGGACGTGATTTCGAATTTAAATTCTTCCTTGAGTTCGACACTTCCATATATTCAGAGGAATTTGCTGATCTCATGCAGACCCTGGATGACAGCTGCGACAAATTCAAATATCTCGGAAGCTACAGAGAAATAATATGAAATTAGCCTCGTCGAGTCCCCTGAAAACAGGATTTGACGAGGCTGTTCAGCTTTTCAGCTGTGTTTTTTCTTCACTAACAAAGACATGCTTGCAGAGGCTGCCAGAATTCCTCCGATAATAAAATAGTATTTAGTGAACATGCTCTCCGTTCCGTAAATCTCCATAACTCCCGCGAAAAGCATCCCCACGGAAAAAGAAGCTATGGATGCATTCCAC
>CACXBN010000178.1 GCA_902765885.1 uncultured Ruminococcus sp.
AGCTGTGTCTTCAACCCAACCTGTGAGTACACGACCGATGAACAGAGCCATTTCGTAACGCTTGATGTTGTCGTAAACACCAAGTTTGCCGTCGCCTTTACCATGCATGATATTGTAGGAAACGAGCAATTTAACTGCATCATAATATGCACTTGCTGTTTCGTCATCTGTAGCTGCTGTTGTTGTGACCGCTGCATCGTCTGCAAAGATCATGGCAGCACAGGATATCACCATGACTAAGGCAAGAATCAGAGAAAGAAATTTCTTCATCTTCATCTGCGCTCCTTAAAAAATTTTTTGTCAAAGGGACAGAAATACCGCCCCCATTGCCTGTCAAGTATATCACGGCATCCGTTTTAGCACAACGGAGGGAAAAATTATGTAACATTGCTGTAACAGACATCACACAATGTTACAATAGGGTTTCAAAGCGGCCTGAAGAGGAACTGAACGGGAACCAAATCATACGTCTCACAAAACTTCTCCGAACTTCTTTCCTGTCCGCATACGAATGCCTTGCCGCCGGAAAAGTGCAGGAAACATATCATTATATATATTATAACAGCCCGGCTGACAAATGAAATCAGCCGGGCTGTGCGCTCTGTTATTCTACTATCGTCTGCTCTGTTTCGGATATGGCAAATACGGCCAGAAAGACCGGATCAAGATCATCCGAAACCGTCCAGATGCGGTAAAAATATCTTCCTATGGGCGGAGTAAAAGTGTGTTCCGCTTCATCTTCTTCATGAACATACCTGCTGCTCGTCTCGATAATCGCGAGCTCTTTTCCGTCTTTTGAAAGCTCATATATAAGGTTCGGGAATTTGCTGTGGATATTTGTGTTCAGCCTCATTCCCTTTTTGTGGATAAGATCCCAGATGTTCTCGCCGTCAAACTTGAACCATGACTTTTCTGAGAACATTTCACCGCTGTATGATGTCGTTGCGGTATGTCCAACTTTATGCTCCGTAACGGTGCCTGAAATATGGTTGTTGAACTCAAAGGTGCGCGGGCCCACAAGAGCCTGCTTTGTCATTTTTCCTTCATAAACGATGTTTCTGCCGGCGTCTTCCACGACATATCCGGGGTGGAGTGTCTTTCCGTCAAAGCTGCAATAGAACTCTCTGACATCGGATCTCGTTTTAAATCCTTCAAAATTGCCCCTTACTCCTTCACCCGTCGCGGATGCATCAAGCTCTTTGCTCTTTTTAAAGGCTCTTATTGACAAAACGATGCCGCCGATCAGTGCTGCAGCACCTGCTATTATCATGACAGGCGCTATGATGCCGCTCATCCTTCCGTTTGAGGTTTTGTCCGGATTCGACGGGTCATAGAACACCTTTATGCTGTCTCCGGCTTTATAATTGTCCGTGAGTCCCGGGAAAACGCCCGAATGCTCTTTCCCGTCAGCGCTGAACGTGAAGCTTACGTCATATTCCGCTCTTCCGTCGTCGTCATATCCTGCCTCTTCAACGGATATGACCTTTCCCGTGGTTTCGACATACTTGTCCGTATTAAGGCCTGACAATATAATGCCGAACACAATGAGGATGATCCCGATCGGGACAAGGAACCGTGCGGGTCCCGTGTTTCTCATGAATCTTGCGAATTTGTTTTCAATACCCATTTTTTCTCCCTGAGCCTTTCCCAATAATTTTTTACGATATGCTTGAAAGCTTTATGCGTCCCCGCCGTCATTCCGACTAGTCAGTTCAGCACGGCATCCCTTACGGTACAATATCTGAATTTGCCTTCAAGATAAGTGTCGAAGACTCCCGTAACGGTAATCTCCTCTCCCAGTTCCGGATAGTCGTTCGGATACTCATATTCGTCAACGAGCACGAATTCCATTCCCTGCCAGCAGCATGCCGTCGCATCCTGGATAACGCACGCAAAGTATTTGTCGCCTGTCTGGGCGTCTTCATAGAAGGAATAGGATCCCGTCATCTTTATCGTCTTGCCGATATAGTCGTCAGGCGACATGAGCATGCTGTATACTTCCGAATAAACCATGGTGCTTGACATTTTCGTAAGGTCTATGTCAACCCCGGCGGAATACATGCCGGAAACATCGGCGGTTATGGGTTCCGTGGCTTTACCCGTCTCCTCTGTTTCTGCAGTCTTTCCGTCTTCCGCGTCCATCCCGGCTTTGAGCACGTCGTTTACTCCCTGAACAGACGAATTGCCCGGTCTACCGGAGTTCGGATCGCTGCATCCGGCAAGTGATACTAATATAATAAGGATGAAAACGGTTAAAGACAATATTTTTTCATGATGCCTTACTCCTTAAAATCATTCCCAGTATATAACAGATAACAAACGCTACAACATCCACCGCCACTATCGTTGACTCCACCGGAGTTCCCGCCAGAATGGAGACGACGAGTCCGGTCAGAGCGCATACGACCGACAGGATCGCCGAGAACACCGTGACTGACTTGAAGCTTTTAAACAGTCTCATTGCCGAAAGCGCCGGGAATATTACCAGAGCGGAGATGAGAAGCGAGCCCACCAGATTCATCGCGAGCACTATGATGACCGCGATTACTACGGCTATCACAAGATTGTATACACCTGCCTTGACGCCAATCGCGCGTGAAAAGTTCTCGTCAAACGTTACGGCGAAGATCTTATTGTGAACCTCTCGCATATTGAATAAGCGAGCTTCTGGGTACGAATACCCAACCCATTTCACGTAGGGTCTATCCGTTCGGATTTCAG
>CACXBN010000179.1 GCA_902765885.1 uncultured Ruminococcus sp.
TTCCTCCGGCGGCCGTAAATTTATGCCACCGCTTACGGATCGCTAGCTGGAACCCTGTCTTTTTTGGATTATTGACAATGCATATCGTGCCGGAACCCGTCGTGATAATATCGTACTTATCCGAAAGCTCAGTGAAATTAGTCCTTGCAAGGTTATCCGCTTTGATTCGCATGTAATTGATTGAGCTTCCCTCTTTAGCCGCAGCATAAGTGGGACTATCAAAGTATTGATTGCTCAAAGCGGTATATGTGACCTTACTCTCATCCGTAATGGTTCCATCTGCTGCCACGCCGTCATCGCCTGGTTTGCTCGTCGTGAATCCAAGCTCCCACGGAACATATGCATAATACCCACCTTGTCTTCTGACTACGAGGTTGTACAATTCATATTCAAAATTATTTTCCGGTGTCAGGATCACCTTTTTGAAACTAGGCGACCCAGCATTTACATTAACATTATTGCCATCGGTCTCGACCTGCTTGATATCCACGACTAGATTAGGCATTTCTGACTGCACAAGTGATTCCCAGTATTTTTTGATCGTGAGATGTGTCTTTTTATTCTCTGCTATGACGTGATCATTAAAATAAATTCTGTTATTAACATCACCGTTGACAACGTTCGTCTTGTTGCCTTCACTGTCAGCCTGGTAGTATGTAACGGCATATTCTGGATAACGTTCCACTTCTTCAAAGTAATAGCCATAGACCGTAGTAGTCTCTCTAGTTTCGCCGCTATCAATCAGTTGCTGCGGGAAGTCCTGGAAGTCAAGCGTCCACCCATTTCCATTTGTTACACTGTTTATCGTCCCATTGCTGTACGTAATTACATGTCCGGTATCCTTGTCTATGCGGTATCTGAGATTCCGGTTGTTGAATTCAGCATCATCAACATCGGCTGTCGGCGTACCATCGCAATTGTCTGATATAACAATGCCATACAACCCATCTGCAAGGTATTCTTCACCGGCATTATACTGGAACGTCGCATCAGCGGGCACTCTAAAAATTCTACTGGATTTCAGTTCTTGTGTGGTAAGGGCCGTGGGATTCTCGATCATCACATGACCTGTTGTACCGTCTAAATTAATGAAATCAACCGTTCCGATTCCGTCAACACCTGCCTTGAAACCGGCCTGGAGCTTGATCTCGGCGTTTTTTTCAACTTGAAGGCTCGTCAATTCTCTTCCGCCAGCGTCCACAACTCTGACAGTAACGAACGTTTCATAATCAACCTCTGGGTCGTTCATTTTTTTGAATTCCTGATGGCTCTGTCTCTTCAGCTGAAATACAGCATATGAATCGCTTGCCTGGTCTATCTGTTCATTGGCCGGCGTCCAAGTCTTTTTCAGGTCAAAATCGATAAAGTGCGCTTCTTTCTCATTTCGTTTTGTATTCCTGACCTCGATCGTATAATCGGTATATTCATCGGCATCCTCAAGATATTCGGGTGTGAAGTGGATATCGCCAATATAGCTTCCGCCCTTTGTCCAGCTGTAAATCGGATCTCCGGTCTTATTTGGATTATCCCATACCTTGTATCCAATTTCAGTTACAGAATACATCAGGATGTAGACCTTACCATCATCCTTTGTGCGGAACTTCGGAAGACCTCTCAGAGTAAGCTCCTGAGGGCTCGACGAACTGGAGATCGTCCACTCCGTTCTCGGAACCACTTCAGTCCATGTACCACTATGTTCTGCGTCATCATGTGCCTTATCCGGATCATATGTTACATGACCGTTTTGATCCGCGTACGGATATTCCAATTCTTCAAGGACAAAGGTCGATTCCCAAGCCATGTTGGATTTCACATTCTCATCCCAAGTTTTATCAATTTTTACATCCTGGCCTTGCAATGTGTTTGTAAAGTTTACAATACCACCCTGCGCAACGTCCGCCCCTTCTGCCGGTGCTATCCTGAATCCTCTGACTGAGCTCCATACTGCTCCTTCAGGAACTTTTCCGTCTGCAGTCAAATAACCCTCATAAACACCGGTTTCTTTTATTAGATACTGGACATTGACACCATTCCTGGCTATAGGCAAATTGTCCCATGTCGCTTTGTTCTCTTCACCTGTCGGCCATGTATAACTGTCACCCGACTGGATAGCGGTAATCACCTTTGGCTCTACAGGATTTCCAGCAGCATCAAGCGTTACCTGTTTATAGTACTTGGTACCGATCTGCTCAGACCCGGCAGTCCCTGCGGTCACTTCCGAATACAATGTAAACTGAACTGCATGTGCAGGCTCTGTGTTTGCTCCCCATATCTTAGATGCAGATACAGAGGTCGTATCGCCTTTTTCTGTGTTGGTTACAGTCATGCTGTCTTCTGCGAGATCAGATGTCCATACGAAAACTTTCTCTCCGACACTGACGTTGTGACCGCTGACGGTTCCGCCTTCGACTGCTGTTTCAGCTATATCATACATATATTCATAGATTACACCGTCTGCAGTCTTTTCTACTATCGGCAGCTCAATGGATTTTTCCCAGTTGTCAGAAGCTGTAAGCTCTATCGGAAGAGTGTACGCTTCATCCGGTTCAACAGAGGAAGATGGCTCTTGAACACTTTTTACAGATACGCTCTCAACTGTTCTCGAACCCCAATCGGAGCCTATTTCCAGATAGATTGGACTTGTCGCACCATAGGGAATAGAAATGTCAAAAGTCCCGTTTGTTTTATTGCTTGGAAGCGAATATCTTTGTCCGTTGAAAGTATAATATTTACCGTAATTCTGAGAATCATTATATTCATAAGCAAGAGTTACCTTTGATTCGCAATAGATATTCTCAACACGAGTAAACTCTGCCATATCTCCATCATTCTTGCGAACTATCAGATTTACAGTTTCATACAGTTTCTCCCTGTCACGGCTGAGCGTCAACGTGATATTTTCAGGGATACCTTCCGTAACGACAGCCCCAGCCTGATCAACCCACACCTTGTTCACTGTGTATCTTTTGCTTCGTTCCTCAACCGTTCTAAGCGCGTCTGCACCGACAACATCACCATCTTCCTGGGCATCCGTAACAGTGATTTTGATCATTTGTCCGTCGTTCATTGTGATGGTAAGTGTTTCCTCTGTATCAAAAGGCTTCAAAGTAAGTAATGCCCAGTCTCCAGAGTTGATTGTCGTTGCATCGAACTCTTTTATCTGTTCTTCTGTCAGCTCAGCGCTATACTGAATTTCCAGTCCATTAGACGTCTTTAGCTCTCCAATAGTGGTTGCATTGTTTGCTTTTCCAATCCATACAAGATCAGGATCACTAAATTCCACATTTGCTACATTCAAAACGAATTGTTTTGCAGTCTCACTTAAAGCACAGTTCTCATCAAAAGTATCACCATTATCGTCGGCTTCGGAAATAACTTCACCATCAGATTCCATGTTGATATCTTCATTTGTGCCAACTAATTTCAGCGTTTCAGCAATTTGTCCAAGCGTGGTGAAACCACCTCCCGGAATGCTGAAATCATACGTTTTTCCATCCACTTTATTATGGAAATCAACGGTATAAACCAAAACATAAACAGAGAAGGCATTAGACTCAAAAGATAAAGTGTTATCCGCTGTAATCTCTTCAATATGATCATTATTTTCAACAAGCTCTTTTATTTCTTCATCGTTGCTGATGGCTTCGATATCTTGATCTTCTTTTGGCTTAGTCTCAACAAGATCTGTCTTCCCCTCATCATTGATATGGACAAGTAGCGGATCTTTCGGTTCTTCTGAGATAAAGTTTGAGGTGATCGAAACTTCTATCGGTCGTTCTGGTTCAATCTTCTTTTCACCATCATAGAACGAGATATCGATTGCTTTATATGAAACGATCTGACTATCAACGACTTCAGAGATAGAATCAGATACGTCATATTCCACTTCTTCTATCTTCATTGTAGTTCCTTCAGGGAAAGCGCCTTCTGAAGCAGATACATGGACAATCGTGTCATTCAAAGTATCTGAGAAAGAAACAGCAGGATAAGACACTTTGTTTGCCATTTGTTTTTCTTTTTCCTGTTCTTCTTTCAGAAGCTCAGAAAACTCTTTGGTTTCGCTATTTGCAACAGAAAAGACAGAAGAATCCTCCGCCTGTATTTCCTGAATATTGTCATAAAAAGGCACATTATCTTCTGTATCTAAGCTTTCTTGAACAGAAGATGAATCACTACCATCCTTTAAAACGATACCGTTATCTTCTTCCGCTGATTCTTTATCTATTGTAACAGCTGGTAAAACCAATGAATAAACTGTAAGGAATGTTACAATACAGCTCAATACAAATACTATTCTTTTTTTACGTTCAAAGTGTTTATTTCTGAAATTCTTATAGTGCATAAATTCCACTTCCTGAATCTTTACATTGGTATACTATTCTTTATTAATTATAGTTTACTATTTAAACAAAAATATCAAAAAATGATAATATTTATGATATTAATACAGAACTGGATTAAAAATCTAGATGCTATAAGATCCTTCCTCATCTACGCTCAAGTGCGCTTTATAAAATGCTTTAAGCACTTTGATCATATAGTCAACATCTTTTGATCCGGCCGTCTCGACTGGCGAA
>CACXBN010000180.1 GCA_902765885.1 uncultured Ruminococcus sp.
AACAAGAAAGAATTATAGTATAAGGACTTTGGCGCAATTCCTCTCGGCACATAATGAACCGAGGATCCTTGCGGTGATGTCCTGAAATCGGAATATGACCGGGTTTCGGTATAAAGAAATAATCCCGCGGAGACACTACAATGTATATTATTATTTATGATTTCGGAACCAGCAGCTTGAAAACCTGCCTCTTTGACATAGGCGAGAAGATCACCATCGAGGCTTCTTCAAACACATCCTACGAGCTGCGCATTCTTGAAAACGGCGGAGCAGAGCAGGACCCCGATGAGTGGTGGAGCGCAGTATGCAAAACAACGAAAGAATTGTTTTCAGAAACAGCCATCACTCCGGACGAAGTTTCCGGCCTTGCCTTCTGCTCACAGATGCAGGGCATGGTCCTTGTTGACTCTGAAGGAAATGCGCTTCGCCCGGCCATGACCTATATGGACAGTCGCGGCGTACGCGAATATAAGAATTGCATGGGAAAGGGAATCATAAAGGTCTCCGGCTGCAGTCTTTACAAGCTTCTTCGGAACCTGAGAGTCAATTATGCAGGATCGACAAGCGTTAAGGACCCGATATGGAAATACAAGTGGGTCGAAAATAACGAACGGGATGTATTTGACAAAGTATCTAAGTGGCTGGATGTTGGAGATTATCTTGTCTCACGCTGCACTGGAAAGATTATCCGCACTGCCGACTCCGCATTTGCGACATTTCTCTATGACACCCGCAAGGGCAGGGAAGGATGGAACAAGGGACTTGTAAAAATGTACAAGGTCAAACCCGAGCATCTGCCGCCGATTATCGGCTGCACCGATATTGTCGGTGGCCTGACTGAGAAAGCGGCTTATGATCTTGGACTGAAAGAGGGTACCCCTGTATTCGGCGGAGGCGGCGACACGACCTTCGTCAACATCGGAGCAGGATGCACGACATCCGGAGAAACGCATATTTACATAGGAACATCCGGCTGGGTATCGACATATCTCGATTACCAGACCGTCGATATAAATGCGATGATCACCGGCGTTCTGTCTGCAAATCGCGGTTACTTCAATTATTATGCGGAATTGGAAACAGCGGGAAAGTGCTATGAATGGGTGAAAAACCACCTGGCTCTCGACGAAATCAATATTTATCTTGAAAAAACCGAGGTCACTGACGATTTCGAAAGTGAATTCACAAGTCTGTACGACTATATGTCGTCAGAAGTCAGCAAGGTGCCTCCCGGCGCGAACGGCGTGATTTTTACTCCATGGCTCCACGGCAACCGCTGCCCGTTTGAGGATGCGAACGCTGCGGGAATGTTCTTTAACATCAGGATTGACACCGGGAAAAGGGATATGATCCGCGCTGTCCTGGAGGGTATCTGCTATCATCTTCGCTGGCTCCTCGAATGCGAAGCGAAAAAAGTGAAAACATCCGATGTGATTCGTTTTGTCGGCGGAGGATCGCTTTCCCCCGTCATATGCCAGATGCTGGCGGACATCATTGGCAGAAAGGTGGAAACGGTGGATAACACCCAGGAAGTCGGCGCCGTGGGATGTGCGATCGTTGTTGCTGCCGGACTGACGGGCGAGGATATAGAAGATGTATCCCGACGTCTGGTGAAAGCTAATCACTGCTATCTTCCCGATCCGGGAAACAAAGAAATATACGAGCGAAACTACCGGGTATTCAAAAGACTTTACAAATCAAATGCCGCAAATTTCAGTAAGTTGAATTCCTAACTGTCGGCAGGAAAATAAGATTCGTGTTATAAACAATAGATTTTCAATCAATATAACGGAGGAACCATAGAATGGCACTGAAATTGACAACAAAAAAAGAAGGCGCTTCCATCACGGTGGCTTTGGACGGAGAACTCAATAACCAGACCGCGCCGGATCTCAAGGATCTTCTTGAAAGGAGCATTACCGAGACGGACAATCTGTGTCTGGATTTTGAAAAGTGCGACTTCGTTTCATCCGCAGGACTTCGCGTTCTGCTCAACACGTTCAAAAGCCTGAAGGCAAAAAAAGGCACAATGAAATTTCTGAATATAGGTCCGAGTTTTTCCGAAGTGCTGAATATTACGGGCCTTGATGCCGTATTTAATATCAAGTCAAAATGATTTTGCTGAAGGTCAGAATATGAATGTATATGATTTTGACGGGACAATATATTACCCGGATTGCTCCATCAGCTTTGCTCTTTGGTGTATGAAACGGCACCCTTCTTTGTTGGTTACATTTCTCCCGAGAGCACTCAGAAGCATGATACTTCACAAACTAGGCAAAGAGCCGCGTTATGTGATGGAGCGTACTTTTTTCAGCTTTCTTTGCAAGGTTGACGATTTCGATGAGCAGATTGAGAAATTCTGGGACAAGCATGAGAAGCGTGTCTCGGACTGGTATCTGGCGCAGAAAAGGCCGGATGACCTCATTATCAGCGCTTCTCCCAAATGTATTATCGAGCCAATCGCCAGACGGCTGGGGGTGAACTGTATTGCGTCCGATTATGACCGTGAGGTCGGGGCGTTCGTAGACAATTTGATGTACGCGCGGGAAAAAGCGGCGTATATTTTCGACCAGGGGTTTCCGGAAATCGAGAATTTCTATTCCGATTCCCTTGCTGATACGCCGATGGCACTATGTGCGGACAAAGCGCACCTGGTCACAGAAAAGGCTCAAAAG
>CACXBN010000181.1 GCA_902765885.1 uncultured Ruminococcus sp.
CCCTCGTTGACTTGACTGAGATCAATTGATTTCACGAGGCTTCCGTCAACATAAATGTTTGCGGTTGTTCTGATTGGCTTGTGCAGAAACAGAAAAAGAGCAACAGCTGAGCATATTACAAAAACAGCGCAAAATATGATAATGAGATGTTTATTCTTAATCACGTGTAATAACCTCAAATTTGCCAAAGGAGTAATTTCCAGAAAGAGAGAACAGGTCTTTTATTCCTTCGGTCACATAGATGTTTTTGTCTTTGTCAACCAAAACCAGATCAATATCACTAAGATTTTTCCACAATGAGATGGCCTTATCCAGACCCATGACGAAAAACGCAGTTGAAATGCCGTCGCACAGCATGGCATCTGTTCCTATTACTGTAACTGATACAAGACCCGAGTCGGCAGGAGATCCGGTTGAAGGGTCGAGAATATGCCAATAAGTCTTTCCGTCCTCCTCAAAATATCTTTCATAGCCGCCGGAGGTGATAATTGCTTTGTTTTCACATTTGAGGATTCCGAAGGTGTCCTCCGAGAAAGGGTCTTTAATGCCGACGTTCCAAAGAGATCCGTCCGGCTTTCTGCCAAGAGCGTGAACATTACCGCCCAGATTTATAATAGCCGATTTTATACCTTTACTGTGTAAAAAATCTATTATTTTAGACGAGGTATATCCCTTCAAAACACTTCCGAGATCTATTTTCATGCCGGCTTCAACCGATACACCTTTTTCGGTAATGGTAATCCTGCGGAAATCTACATTTTTAAGAATATCGGTGATTCTGTCCTTTGAGGGGACTTTGTATTCTTTTGAAGTAAATCCCCACTCTTCCACAAGTGGAAGTATGGAAATGTCAAGCGCTCCGTCGGTCATTTCGCAAAGCTCAAACGCGCGCTTGAATATTTCATTAGCTTCAGCGTCTGTGTCCGAAAATCCTTCATTGTTGATATTATAAATATATCCTGATTCATTGGTTGTTGAATATTTGTTTTCCAGCTCTCTGACCATCGCTTCGATTTCCCCGGTCAGTTTATCGGAATCGGAATAGATTTTCAGATCCATTATCGTATCCATTGCAAAAAACGATGATGAAACCGGTGATGAATCGGAAGGAAGAAGGGAACAGGAAACAAAACTAAATATCAGCGCCAGGATCTGTATTATAATGATAGTTTGTTTTTTCATTATCTTTCCGAACTGCTTTATTATATTTGATTCAATTATATAGGATTTTAATTGCTTTGTCCATACAGGTCAAAGGAAAAAATAACAGGAAAGACGAACACGACTTTCCTGTAAGTGATAGAAATTGTCTGACTCAGTTGATTGTCAGAGAGTCATCATCGAAGCCTTTTTCAATTGAAAGAATCTTCACATAATAAGAATAATTGTCATTCACTTTGATCAATACTCTTTCGCCTTCCCTGTGACCAAGTATTGAACTTCCCAAGGGAGATTTGTTGCTGATTCGTCCTGAAAGCACATCATTTCTCAGAGGAGTCACAATGGTAACGGTGATGTTTTCATCGTCATCCTCGTTGTAAAATGTGACGGTATCAAACATGCCTATTTCGTCTTCGTCGGAGTTGTATTCTACTATTTTTGAATTATCCAGAAGATTCTGAAGATACCTGAGCCTGGAGTAATTTCTGTTAAGTTCTCTCTTGGCGCTTCTGTATTCATCGTTCTCAGACAGATCTCCCAAAGCCCTTGTCCTTTGGACTTCTGCTATACATTCCGGGGTGACAACCGACTGTCTGTGCTTGATTTCTTCCTTGATTTTTTCTACTTCAACTTTTGTTAGCTCTTGCATTATGTCCTCACAAAATCATATATAATCTGATAACCATGCTATTTTACTCTTTTTCCGGATCTTTTGCAAGATTTAATTATGCGAAAACATTTTTTGGGCTTCAGTGACATTAAAGCGAGGAAAAGCCTAACCGCTTCAGTCTTGTCTGATTATTCGTTTTATGTTATAATGTGCAGGACAAAGCAAAGGAGGAATTGAATTATGCTACTGTTTGTTATAGGTGTTCTTCTCATTATTGTCGGGATAATTACCCTGATAACATCAAGAAAAAGAAATACGGAACAAAAAATACCTTCCGGTCTGATTTCTGTAGTTGCCATAATAGCAGGAATATTTTGCATCGGCTCCAACTGCATAACCACGATACCGACCGGTCACACGGGAATCATTACCACTTTCGGAAAAGTCGAAGATTTTACTCTTGAAGCCGGTGTGCATATAAAAGCTCCGTGGCAGGAAGCAGTAAAGATGGATAACCGTATACAGAAGGCGGCTGTTGAAATGAACTGTTTCTCCAGTGATATCCAGGAAGTGAGCACAAGCTACACGATAAACTATCAGATAGAGAAATCCAATGCTCAGAAAATATACAGTACGATAGGACAGGATTACTATAATACAGTTATACTTCCGAGAATTCAGGAATCGGTTAAGAGCCAGATATCTAATTATGACGCCGAAAACCTTATATCCAGCAGAGAAAAATTGTCAAACGAGATTAAAAAGGATCTCACAACTAAACTTTCCGCATACAATATCGAATTAATTGACGCTTCAATTGAAAATCTGGATTTTTCTGATGCATTTACAGATGCCGTTGAGGCAAAACAAGTCGCATCTCAGGAAAAGCTGAAGGCCGAGATTCAGCAGGAACAGGCCAACATGGAAGCGCAGAGAGCTGCAGAAAGAGCAATTATTTCGGCAAAGGCAGAAGCTGAAAAAGCAGTTATTGATGCAGAGGCCAGAGCAGAAGTTCTGAAAAAGGAAGCAGATGCCGCAGCATATGCAGGCGAGAAAGAAGCGGAAGCCAACGCAGCAATCGCTGCAAGTCTCACGTCTGATCTGATCAGCTATAAGAATATTGAGAAATGGAACGGAGAACTACCGCAGATAGTTGGAAGCGGAGAAGCAGTACCGATTCTTAATATGAATGAAAAAAGCGAATAACAAGTGAATTAAAAAGAAATAAGGACACTTGCACTTAATTATGCAGGTGTCCTTTATTTTTTGCTAAATGAACATTTTGACGGCGTTTTTGACAACTTCGACAGTTACTTCTTTCAGGTCTCCGCCGTGTTCTCCGTCAAGCGTCCAGGGAACAGGGGTATCTGAAGTCAGCTTGATTTTTGTTGTTTGAGCGAAATGAATATATTCACTCTGCATATCCTGGGCAAGAACAGCGCCTACAACTCTCGGACTCTCTATCGGGTTTTCGCTTGCTCTTATAAGAATGACTTCCATGAGGCCATCGGATATGCTAATCGAATTTTTCACCTTAAGGTCGATGCCTCCGACACGTCTGGTGTTGGCAACCATTCCATACAGATAATCACCTGTTTCTACGATTCCGTCATGCTCAACTTTGAGTCTGACAGGCTTCCCAAGGTTTCCGAGATTCAGCAAAGCTTCAAAAAGATATGCTGCATATCCCAGATTCTGCTTCATTTGCTGGGGAGTCTTATATGAAATATCGGTGAACATTCCGAAGGCGGCAACATACACATAAGGCTTTCCGCAGAAGAGATTTATATCTATATATACGGGAGATTCTTCAGCAATCTTTGTGGCAACGGCTATGGGATCTTTCGGAATACCCCAGCTTGTCGCAAAGTCGTTTGTGGTTCCGGCTGGAATATATCCTATTGAAGGCTTTTGTGTGAAATTGAATATTCCCTGGACGGTTTCGTTCAGCGTACCGTCTCCTCCCACGCAAACAACCGTATCATAAATACCTTCTTTGTCCCTCAGGTATGAGGGTATGTCGCCTCTTTTTTGAGTTATATGAACTACAGTGTTGTATCCGGCTCTTTCAAAAATGTCTATAACCTCAATAAGCGATGGAGTTATTGCTGTTTTTGCCGTTACCGGATTGATCAATAATAAAAGATTTTTCATGATACACCTGAGATTCCAATAAAAAGAACTTTCGATCGGTATGATCCAAAGTTCTAATTACATACACATTATTTGTATTTGCGCTTTCTAGCGGCCTCTGACTTTTTCTTTCTCTTTACGCTTGGCTTTTCATAGCATTCTCTTTTACGAAGTTCTGCCTGAATACCGGAACGCTGACATAATCTCTTAAATCTGCGAAGAGCACTGTCAAGAGACTCATTTTCTTTTACTCTAACTTCTGCCATTTTCTCTATTTCCCTCCCTTCGCCATGAGCAAAGGATAGATAACTCATTTATTTCGGTCAAGATTATACAGTAAAGATTAGTGAATGTCAAGAAGAATTTCTTTTGACTTCGATGAAATCCTCGCTGTTTTCACTCATTTCGCTGTTTTTTCATGCCTGGCTTGATTTTTTCAAAAAATATTTGTATGAGTAAGCCAAGTCCAATCGATAATATATATGTGAATAAGAATCTTAAGATAAAGCGTATCATCACGGATTCCATTGGAGCCGTTATTATATCAATCGTAAAAATGAAAATCGGGTGTATCAAATAAATCAGATAGGATGCTTTGTCGATTCTGGAAAAGGTTTTTGTATTTGCAAATTTCCATTCCCTGAGTGAGTACATAAACGCGAGAGAGAGTACTATCGCCAG
>CACXBN010000182.1 GCA_902765885.1 uncultured Ruminococcus sp.
ATAAAATCAAAAAACAAAAATTTATTATTGTCTCAACTGCCGTTTCTATTGTTCTGGCGGTTGTGACTGCGGTATCATATTATATCGCAATGAAAAATGATTTCGATTCTTCGATTGAGCATTTCGCCTCCGGCTCTGCAGCATTTGTGGCTTTTGCGGTTTCGGCAGCCGTATCAGCAGTCTTTTCGCTTGCGTTATCCGTGATTCTGACTAAGAATCAGGAAATCGCATCAGAACCGAAAACAAGCATCCTTTCGGCTTTTGGAGCAGTCCTCAGTGCCGTGATGTGTATTTCGATAGTTTTCAGCGAGACGGGAGCGTTCGCTAAATCATCTTCTGCCGAAACTTCGGCTCCTGTCATCATAGCAGCCGTACTCACGGTGTTCATAGGCGTCTCGGCGATTCTGAACATGTTGAAGATTAAAATCCCGCAGTCAGTGCGTATAATAGTGGCGACTCTTGCAGTCGCTGCCGTAATTGTCAGACTGTTTGCTTCATATTTTGATTTCTCGCACCCGATAAACGGACCCGTGAGAAACATAAATACGATCATCGAAGCGTCTGCATTGATTTTCTTAATATCTGAGGCAAGGCTGACATTCGGCACAGCGAAGTCTCCCCTTAACAAGACTACTGCATTCTTCTATCTTTTTTCCTGCATGGTAATGGTTTCTGTCGGTTTCGGATTTTCCCTCGGCGCTCTCATATACGGAATAGTCAATGGCTATTCGGGGAACCCTAACCTTTCACTGATGAGACTGGCGCTGTATATTTCACTCGCTTTCATCGCGCTTGACAGGATCTTGGCATATGCGTCGATAAGTGAATCCGTTCCCGAAAACGAAAAAGCGAAAAAACATTCAAATTAATATATATTAAGATAGTTTTTCAGGAGGACAAACATGGACAACGAAATCAAATTGACTCTGGATCCGGCATTTGGCACTGCTGCCGCAGCTGCTCAGGAAGCCCCCAAAGCTCCAGATATCTCCACGGCTGCTCTTACGATGGACGGAAAGCAGGAAGCACAGCCTGCTATGCCCGCTCTTGATGAATCACAGTTTACAGAAGCTGAAAGAAAAGTCATAGACGATTTCTCAAAGCAGATCGATATTACGGATTCCGTAACGATTCTCAATTACGGTTCATCAGCTCAGAAAAAGATCTCAGACTTCAGTGATACTGCCATAGGCGGAGTCAGAAACAAGGACTTCGGTGAGGTAGGAACGATGATCACCTCTCTCATTTCCAACCTTAAGGACCTTAATGAAGATGCGGGAGACGACAGAAAGTTCCTCGGTATTTTCAGAAATACGAAGAGAAAAATCAGAGATCTTAAGCTCAAATACGACAAGTGCGAAGACAGCGTGAACAGTATCTCTTCGATACTCGAACAGCATCAGATTACTCTTCTGAAAGATATCAAAACATTTGATGATCTTTACGATACGAACCTTCAGTATTTCAAAGAGCTCTCGATGTACATAGTCGCAGGCAAGAAGAAACTTGAGCACGAGAGAAACACGACTCTTGTGGAACTCCAGGAAAAAGCGAAAAATTCCGGACTTCCCGAAGATGCCCAGGCGGCAAATGATTTCGCTGAACAGTGTGTCAGATTTGAAAGAAAGCTTCATGACCTCGAACTCACCAGAATGGTATCTATCCAGATGGCTCCTCAGATCAGGCTTGTTCAGAACAACGACACTATGATGACTGAAAAAATACAGACAGTTATCATGAATACGATTCCTCTCTGGAAGAGCCAGATGGTGATTGCCCTCGGTATTGAACATTCACAGCAGGCATTGCAGGCAGGGAAGGCGGTAACCGATATGACAAATGAGCTACTCAAGAAGAATTCCGAAGCCCTCAAACAGGCTACAATAGAAGTAACAAAGGAATCAGAACGCGGTATCGTTGACATAGAGACTCTAACAAAGACAAATGAGGATCTTATCACAACTCTTGATGAGATACAGACAATTCAGAAAGAGGGACGCGAGAAGAGAAAAGCTGCAGAGGCGGAACTCGGAAGGATCGAGAACGAGCTCAAGCAGAAACTAATCAACATTCGACAGTGAGGCAAATATATCATGGTTAAGAATAATAAAATCAGACTGGGTGCGGTATTGTTTGTGCTGGTGATGATTATCCAGCTTACTGTTTCCGTTTTCGCATATCCCGCACCGACTGATCTGGTGTATGACGGCGCAGGCGTGCTTTCCGAATCAACTATAAGACTTGTAAAGAAAACCAACGAAGATCTTAAAAACGGAACTTGCGTGGCAGTATGCACCGTAAATACTACAGGCGAGGAGTCGATAGACAAGTATGCTCTCGGACTGTTCAATGAATGGGGCATCAAGAATGGCGTACTCGTACTTGTTGCAACTGATGACAATAATTACTACCTGAAGCAGAGCGACAGCATAGTTTCAAAACTTACGGCAGCAGATCTTCAGGCTGTCAGAGACGGGTATCTCGAACCTGATTATGCAACGGGAAACATTGATTCGGCAGTAAGCAAGACCATCGCAAAGCTGGCAATCGATCTGACGGACAAGGTGCCTGATATAAAGGAAGAGACGACGGCTCCCGAGACAACCGGAAATTCATTCGGAAAAGTGATAGGCGGTATCTTCAAGGCTATTTTGATCATAGTCCTTGTTGCCGTGATTCTTTTCGTCATTCTTTTCGTCGTGGGCATGTTCAACGACGATGTAGCCCTTTTCCTGAGAAAGAATATATTCGACAGATTCAGAAAGAACGGAAACTCGAGAAAACAGTCTGTGGATGATGACTATGATGAAAGACTGTACGGATCCCGTACCGGAAGTCAGCAGAATGTAAGACGTTCACAGAATCCGAACGGCCAGCATAGACCGCAGAACAGAAACTATCAAAACAGAAACGGCAACAGAAACAATAATTCCGGAAACGGAAGATATTATTGATCGTACGATAATCAAAGATGATATGAGTTACAGCGGGGATGGCAAACATCCCCGTTGTTTAAGGTTAAGGCACAGCGGAGAAAGATATGATTTCGATAGGAACTAACAATTTAGCATTCAGAATAGGTGACAAAGAAATAATCTCCGAGGTGTCTTTTTCTCTCGAGGAGGGGGACAGACTCGCGGTCGTAGGAGTCAATGGCAGCGGAAAGTCAACACTGCTCAAAATGCTCAGCGGAGATCTGGTTCCCGATGAAGGAGAGGTTTTCGTGGCCAAAGGAAAGTCCATAGGTATCCTTCACCAGGACGACGCATTCAATATAATCAAACCGGAAAACACTTCAGAAAGAATAGACGATACGGTCATGGGACAGATGTATGCGGTCTTTGAGGAACTTTGCTCCATGGAAGACCGACTGGATCTGATCCAGAAAAAAATGGATGAAGCAGACTCATCCGATATAGAGCTCATGACAAGGCTCTCCTCCGAATACGAGTCAGTCAACAACTCTTATGTCAGCGGCGGAGGACTATACTTCCGTTCCAGATGTTCGAGCATTCTCACGAGCCTGGGTTTCGGTGAAGAGTATTTCAAAAGACCTGTAACCACACTCAGCGGAGGGCAGAGAACAAGGCTCGCGCTCGCAAGGCTTCTTTTCAGAGCACCTGATATCCTGATTCTCGATGAACCTACGAACCATCTCGATATAGAAACCATGGAGTGGCTTGAAGACCATCTGATGTCATACGGAAAAAACAAGACGGTTATTGTCGTATCCCACGACAGGTTCTTCCTTGACAAGATCTCAAACAAGACCCTCGACATAGAAAACAAAAGAGCCAGACTGTACAAGGTTAAATATTCGGAATACGTCGAAGAGAAGAAAAAATACATAAAAGAGCTTGAGAAAAAATATGATCTCCAGCAGAAAGAGATCGCAAGGCTTGAAGCTTATATAGAACAGCAGAGAAGATGGGGCAGAGAAAAGAACATAATCGCTGCGGAGTCGCGCGAGAAGGCCATAGCGAGGATGGTGAAGATCGAAAAACCGAAAGCACCGCCGAAATCCATCAGATTTACTCTTTCGTCATCCGGAGCCTCCGGAAATGACGTTCTTTCCGTTAAAGGGCTGACCATGGGATACGGAAACGGAATACTTTTCAAGGACATCGGTTTTCTTGTGAAGAAGAATGACCGCCTCTTTATAACCGGTCCGAACGGATCCGGCAAATCAACCCTTATAAAACTGCTGATAGGCTCGCTTGAGCCGATAAAAGGCAGCATAGAATTCGGATACAATGTAACTGTCGGATACTATGATCAGGAGAACCAGAATCTTACCGAAGAGAACACGGTCCTCGATGAACTTTGGAATTCATACCCCGGACTGGGACAGACGGAGATCAGGAATACCCTTGCCCTGTTTATGTTCAGGGGTGATGATATAGAAAAGAAAGTAAGTGTTCTTTCAGGCGGTGAGAGGGCGAGACTGACGCTCGCAAAGCTGATCTTGTCAAAAATGAATCTTCTAATTCTTGACGAACCGACGAACCATTTGGATGTCGAATCAAGAGAGGCGCTGGAAAATGCACTCAGACAGTTTGACGGAACCGTGATAGCGGTTTCACACGACAGATACTTCACAAAGCAACTTGCCACCAGATTCGTGAACATAGGAGAAAACGGACTTGAGTTTTCCGGAACATATGACGAATATACGGCTTTCATGAACAGGCGGAAAAGCTCCCAGCCTGTAAGCGCAGGTCAGAATCGTGAAACCGGGCCGAACGAATATGAGGAGCGCAAGAAAACCAATGCGGACAAAAGAAAAGCCGAAAAGCGCAAGGCTGAAGTGCTGAGGGAAATATCAAAGCTTGAAAAAGAGATAGTTGACATAGACGATCTCCTTTTCGGAGAAGCGGCGACCGATTACATCAGAGCGGCGGAGCTTTCGGACCGCAAGATCACGGTCGAGGACAGGCTCTATTCTCTTTATGAAGAAGAGGAGAAGCTGGAAGCAGAGCTGTCGGAATGGGCAAAGTAAGGATTATGGTATGCAGGATATAAGGAAGATTTTTATCAGTGAAGACAACTATTCGCAAATTATGGACAGAGATGTCGTTCCGTTTCTTGATTCAAGAAAAGAGAGCGGTTAACTTGAGGTGAATCCCGGGACCGAAATATATTATGAGAACTTTTATGCAGAGTCACCGATAGCGGATCTCCTTGTTATACATGGCTTTACTGAAGCAATTCCCAAATACTACGAATTGATTTATTATTTCCTCAAATCGGGATTCAATGTATATTTTCCCGAGATGAGAGGGCATGGGAGAAGCACCAGGGAAGTTGAGGACAAGCTGCTTACTCATGTGGATAAGTTTGAAGACTACTACGGAGACATTGAAAAATTCGCTGACAGGTTTCTCTGCAGCGGCAACGACCTTCCGAAACTTCTGTACTGCCATTCAATGGGAGGAGCCGTGGGAATATGGATGATGGAGGAACACCCGGCTTTATTCAAAAAAGCAATTCTTTCGTCTCCTATGGTCGCCCCGCAGAGGAAAGGATTTCCTCTCTGGATGTCAAAGGCCATCTGCGGAGGTTTCTGCCGCGCGGGAAAGGGAAAGGCCATGTTCTTCAATTCGGCAAAGTATTCGCTGAAAAGAGGATTCGAGCATGCAAAATGCACATCCAGGGCAAGATATGAATATTATGAAAAAAGAAGAAGAGAAAACGATATCTTCTCGAACGCAGCGCCCACATACAGATGGGTATATGAATCTCTGATCCAGACGGCGAGAATACTGAAAAAAGACAGGGCTGCAGCCATAGAAACGGAAATATATCTTCTTCAGGCGGACAAAGAGTCGATGGTGATACCGCGCTCTCAGTTCAGACTTGCAAAAGAACTGAAAAAGTGTACCGTGGAGAAAATTCCGGGGACAGAACACGAGATATTCAGAAGTTCTGATGATGTGCTCGAAAAAACGATGGAAAAGATGATAAATTTCTTTGTCAAATAGAAAACCAGGCATGTCCGGTATTTCCGGCATGCTTTTTTGTGTTGATGATTTGTGAAAAATCAACAAAACAAAGCCTTTAAGTTTGTGAAAAATTCTACATGCCTTTTTTGAGGAAATATGGTGAAAAAGTTGACTTAAATATAATAGTATGGTAAAATTCCAAAGCTTGATGTGCGTAGAAGCGGGAGGTTGCCGTTCCGTCATTACTGTCAGACGGTGGCGGGGAATTTCCGTGGAGTATGTCCGAGTATCGGGCGAAGACGAATACGTGTCTCACCGGTTTTGACAGGTGCTTAGCCGAGCCATGCTGTCGTAGGGTTCGGATTTGTTAAGGCAGCTGAAGAAACGCCCGGAGCCGTGTTCATCGCCTCAAGAACAATATTATATATAGCTCTTAAGGAGGCAAGCAATGGCAGTTCAGGAAAAGATCAAAGTGAAGATCAGAAGTTACGAGCACACACTCGCTGACCAGGCAGCAGCTAAGATCGTTGATATAGCTAAGCGCAATGGCGCAGAAGTATCCGGTCCTATTCCGCTTCCCACTCAGAAAGAGATCATCACAATCCTTCGTGCTGTTCACAAGTACAAAGACAGTCGTGAACAGTTCGAGCAGAGGACTCACAGAAGACTCATTGAGATCCGTAAGCCCTCACACAAGGTTGTCGAAGCTCTTACATCAGTAAAACTTCCTGCAGGCGTTGACATCGAAGTCAAATTAGTCTGATTCACGGATCAAAACAAAAGCTAAACCGAACACCGTACAGAGCGAAACGGAAGAGCGTCTCCGCGCAACTCCTCACAGCTTGATGGCGGTCGGGTCAAGTTGACAGGCGCCGGGTGGCTCCGGGTAAAACACATGTCAACCAATAACCTATTTTTACAGGAGGAAGATTTCGATGAAGAAAGGTATCATCGGAAAGAAGCTGGGAATGACACAGATCTTCAATGAAGACGGAAGCGTTATCCCGGTAACTGTGATTGAAGCAGGTCCCTGCCCGATCACACAGAAAAAGACTGCTGACACTGACGGTTATGAAGCAGTTCAGCTCTCTTTCGAAGACATCCGCGAAAAGCTCGTAAGCAAGCCGGCAGCGGGTCACTTCAAAAAGGCAGGCGTGCCTGCAAAACGTCATCTTAAGGAATTCCGCCTTGAAGACATCTCCGGACTCAATGTCGGTGATGTGATAGCCGCCGATACCTTCGCCGCAGGCGAAAAGGTCGACATTACCGGTATCACAAAAGGGCACGGATACTCCGGCGTAATCAAGAGATGGAATGCACATCGTCTTCGTATGACTCACGGTACAGGTCCGGTTCATCGTCAGCCGGGTTCCATGGGTGCGAACTCGACACCGTCCAGAATCTACAAGAACAAGAAGATGGCCGGTCAGTACGGTAACGAACAGGTAACCGTATTAAA
>CACXBN010000183.1 GCA_902765885.1 uncultured Ruminococcus sp.
CAGAGTTAAAGAAGTTAAAAAACAAAGCCGAAAGCATCGCCGGCAAAGAATATGAAATGGATAACGAAGATGCCTTAAATATTCTTGAGGCATTCAAACCGCCAAAGTAATTATTGTGTTGACGGTGTTACGGCATCGTGCTAATATCCTGTCTTTTACAGTAAATGATATTGAATATCCCCTGCAAGCCTCGAGTTACGGCGTTGCAGGGGATTTGTGTTTTGAAATGATATGTTGCTAAATTTTATTTTTTGCACGGTGGCGCAAAATATTTTTTATTGTGGACTGTGACATATATTTGGCGGTCAAATCCCAGTCATACATTTTTCCAAATGCGTCTAACACTTTGTCGCGATAATCAAACAGATAGTAGTTCTGTTCCAGATAAGAACACGAGTAATTGACAAGAGCATTCCGGATCTGTTTTGTAGTAAACTGTTCATCCATCAGATGCTCTATAGTTCTCATAATCACGAGGGCAACATAGCATATTAGAAAGTGTGCATTTACATGATCTTCCGTTTTTACAAATACTGGACGGGCCTTGAATTCGCTTTTTATTATCTTGAATGATTCTTCTATCTCCCATAATCCCTTATATATATTTCTTATCTCGGAATCAGAAAGTTCCTTTTCACTTGTAACGATTGAGTAGTATCCGTCGTACAATGACTCTTCATCTATCTTATCCTGGTCGAGTTCTAATACGGTTCCGTCTACTATCTCCCCGGTGGTTTTCGAGAACCTGATATTTTTTATATATCCGGCAGCGCCATAGCATGTGGAGCGGGTATATCTTTCGGGATTACTGATGAGCGAGGTTGCCTTCGCAATCACGCGCTCCCTGTCGGCGCGCTGCTTCTTTGCATATTTTTCCGAATAGTACACCATCTGCTTCTGGTATATCTCATAAGATGACGACCTTTTCCCTGACTGGTTTTTTAATATGACCTTCTTAGCATATATGCGCGATTTGTGCTTGAAGACAACAGTCTCTCCGTCCTTGTCCGTTTCCTTGTCGTATATATATCCGTCTTGCTTGAGAACCCAGGCTTTGAATTCCTTATCTGCCCCGAGAATGGACTGTCCATAAACGTAGCCGTCGTTGTTTTTCATATCGTCGTGGTTTTTACCAGACAGGAGAGCCGTATTGTCGCTAGTGTTTAGGCCACGGTCGGCAACGACTATTATCCGCTCTATCTCCAGATCCCTTTTTGCACGGCGGATAGCGGGAATCATGTTCGTCTTTTCGCTTTCCCCACCAGAAAAAGTATTGAATGCCATAGGGATTCCGTTCGAATCCATGAGAAGTCCCATCTGTACTATGGGATCCTTTCGGTGCTCTTTCGAAGGACCGCGTTTCTTTTGCCCCTTTCTCAGAAGCTTGCCCTCACTGTCAAACTCGTCTTCATCTTCATAAGGTATCTCGAAATAATAATTCGTTACGTCCCAGTAACCAAGGTGCGGATCCCGGCCGAACATCTCTTTCGTCTTGGTCGCCAACTGGGCTTGTATCTCCTCAGAGTATGATTCGAAATAATCAAGGGCTCGGTAGCAGTCTTCAAGCTTGAAATCAAAAGGGTCAAAGAAAATCTCTTTCGTATTGTAGGCGTGGAGTATCGATGAGGGAAAGAGGAAACGGTTGAATACCAAAAGGCTAAAAATGTTGTTAAGGCTGAACTCGGCATTTATAAACCTCTGTTTGTACTGAAAAAAATCATACAACCCAAGAGTTTCATAAACCGCCTTGGGGACAGCATACCCGAGATTCTTTCTTGCGGAGGATTCAGGAGCCAGCTTGTCGGACAGGGATATCTCAGCCCTCTTCCCGGCATCGTTTCCTGACGCATTTCTTTCTAATGCAAGCTTCTTGAAATGGGCGATTGGATCGTCGTATATTTTTTCCAGATCATCAAGATAGCCTATTTTTTCAACGGTTTTGTGCTTTACCTTCCCGTCCTTTCTGTAGCCCTGAACAAAGGAAAGATAGATACGCCCTGCCTGGTTTTTACTCTGCTGAAGATACATTTATGCAGCCCTCCATCAAAACCAGTCGAAAGGATTGGCAGCGTCAGGATTGTTAAAGACTGCGCAGTCGTCCTGCCACTGTTCCATGTTTTCTTTTATGTCAGAACACAACAGGTCATAATGGGATCTTTTGATCTTGTCATGGTCTGTCATACATTTGTAAAATTTCTTTATACTCGCAGCGGTGCTTTTTATCGTTCCTGGTGTCGACCACATGCATTTGCGTATAAAGAAGTCGCCAAGAAAAAGATCTAACCGTGATGTTCCATAATCCATGGGCAGAGGCTCTTCACGTAGCAAATATTCATTGATGTAAAAATCTACATTGGAAATATGTCGGTTTATTGTTTTTGGGGAGAGCCCAGAATTTTTCAGATCCTCTTCAAACAATTCCAGATATTCCTCATTATCTTTTCTGATTTTATTGCATTCTCTCTCGTATTCATCATAGTCAAACATAATCAGGCGCCTCC